>JANJTN010000005.1 GCA_024711065.1 bacterium | reverse complement strand
GGATGCGTGATCGTGGTCATCTGCTCGCACTGGCCCTTGCGGTCCTTGTAGCGGCAGCGTTTGGTAACGGAGATGGAATGATGACTCATGGGTTCGAATCTACGGAGCCGAACTACAATCCCACCTCGAGCATCACCATGGCGTTGCGAGTAGCCTGCATGAAGACCGCCGGTACCAGGCCCCCTTCCCCCACCGTAACGGCACCATTGGCGGCATAGGCGGTATCAAAGAGGTTGTAGACCGTAAGGCCCAGGCGCGTGCGCCCTACCACCTGCCACAACACGCTGAGGTCGGCCACGGTGAACGACGGCAGCACCAGCGAAGGATCGTTGGACAGCTCCAGCCACTGCTGCCCGGAGTGGCGCACGGTTGCCGTGATGGCAAGGGGCTCGATGGGTGTGTACGCCAGCGATGCCGTGGCCAGCACGTTGGGCGTCAGCACGGCCTGGACGTTGCTGAAGGTGGTGTCGACGCCGAAGTTCTCCGGCGTATAGGTGTCGATGTTGGAGGTCATCCAGGTAGCATTCACCGTCAGTTCCAGCGGGGACACGGGGCGGACCGACGCCTGCAGCTCTACGCCGTAACGCTGACTGGTGGGCACGTTCTTGCGCAGCTGCACGAACCACTGATCGATGTAGCGTCCAATAGGCGCGATCTCGTTACGGAAGAACATGGCAAAACCATTCAGATCCACGTTCCAGATCGCGTGTCGGTGCCGAAGGCCCAGCTCGAGATCCGTGGCCGTTTCGGCCTGCACGGTGCCCGGGTTCAACACCACGTCCAGATTGGCATCGTTGATCTGCGTGCCGCCAAGGAGATCGAATCGCGTGGGTTCCCGTCCGGTGCGACCCACACTGGCATACACATGCGTGGCGGCATCCAGGTGGAACGTGGCTCCCAGACGCGGATTCACGAACAACCAGGTGTGGTCCGGAATGGTGGTGCCGGACGGTACCCAGCGGGCGTCCGGCGAGAACGCCAGCCGCACATGCCGCAGCTGCAGATCGGCAAAGAGCTGCAAGCCCCCTGCCATCCATTCGGCCTTTACGTACCCGCTGACCTCGTCCTTCACCGTGCGATCGTCGTAATAGGGGTCCTCCAGCTCCGGCGACACCGCCTCCCAGTTCCGACGCCAGAAGCGATAGGCGTGCAGTCCGGCCGAAACGTCCAGATTGGGCGCGAGGTCTTCGACGTCCACCGAGACAATGCCGCCAGCGTGACGGTTGGTCAGGGGGTAGTTGATCTGTGTGAGTGTACCTTGTTCGTCACGAAACCCCGCAAAGTAGTCGCCACCGGCACCGCCGTAGTAGGCCATTACGCCGAGCGACGTGGTGGACGTGAGGGCATGACTCCAATCCAGCTGCAGCAGGTACTGGCCAAAATCGTCGTGGTCCGTTGGGTCGTTCACATTCGTTGTTGGATCCTCATCGGCAAGGGGCTTGGGAACCGGGATGTAGCCCAGCTCGTTCTGCGTCCGGCCGCCAACGGCCGTCAGGCGGACCACGTCGGCAGCGCCGAACCAGGCCGCACCCACCTGTGCCGATTGCGAAGACGTTCCCGTATTCTCCCGATAGCCGTCGGTGCGGAACGTGGTCACCTTGGCATACAGCGACACACCGGCGTCGGTCGGGCCGCTGCTGACCTCGGCACTGCCGCGCAGCAGACCGAACGATCCGGCATTCAGCTGGATGCGGCCTCCGGGCGCCGAAGAAGCCATCGACGGGCTCTCCAGGTTCACCGAACCGGCAAAGGATGCGGTGCCGTTCTGGCTTAGGCCTACGCCGCGCTGCACCTGGATGGACGCCACGCCGTTGGTCAGGTCGGTGATGTTCGAGAAGAATGCGCCTTGGTCGATCATGTCGTTCAAGGGGGCTCCATTGAACGTGACATTCACGCGGGTCTGATCGATGCCGCGCAGGCGGAACGTGCCGTAGTTGGAGAATCCGGTGCCCGACTCACTGTAGGCCAGGATGCTCGGAGCCGTGCGTTCCAGAACGTACTGCACGTCCTGGCCCACCATCACCTGGCGCAGTGCTGCCGAATCGATCAGGGTCTGCGCCACCGGCGCATCGGCTGCAGCGCGGGTAGCGGCCACCACCACGGGCTGCACGGCCAGGGTGGAGAGACGGGTGGAATCGTCCTGTGCGGACGCGGAAATAGCCATGATCAGCGCCATGGCCACAAGGCGGACAGAGAACGTCGGGGTAAGCATGGACGTACTCTCCTGTTCTTGGTGAAACATGAGAAAACGTCCGCTAGGAGGGGGTAAGACCGTTTCCCTACGCCGGTACAAACCGGATCAGGTTCCAAGAGTGTGATCTCAGCCGTCGATCAGACGGCACCTCTAACGGAGCGCACGAACATACGGCGACTATCTTTGTACCCCATGGACAAATTCGTGATCGACGGTGGTCGGAGACTTCAGGGCTCTGTGACCATTTCCGGCGCCAAGAACGCCTCGCTTGCCCTGATGCCCACGTGCCTGTTGGCTCCGGGGATCTATCACCTGCGGAACACGCCGAACAACCGCGACGTGTGGACGTTCAGTCGTCTACTGGGTTCGCTGGGCGTGCACGCCGAGTTGAACGGCAACACGCTGTTCCTGGACTCGTCGAACATCACCAGCTACGAAGCCCCTTACGAGCACGTGAAAAAAATGCGTGCCTCGATCTACGTGCTGGGTCCGCTGCTGGCTCGGTTCGGTCAGGCCAGAGTATCGCTTCCGGGTGGCTGCAATTTTGGGCCGCGTCCGGTAGACCTGCACCTGAAGGGACTCGAGCGCCTGGGTGCTACCATCGAGGTCGAAGGTGGCTATATCATCGCCACCGCACCCAAGGGTCGACTGCAGGGGGCTCATTTTCACTTCGACATTTCGAGTGTGGGCGCGTCCGTAAACATCCTGATGGCTGCCGTGTTGGCCGAAGGACACACCACGCTCACCAACGTGGCTCTCGAACCGGAAGTCACGGCCCTTGCCCGTATGCTGGTCAAGATGGGTGCGAAGATCGAAGGCATCGGAACCACGACGCTGGAGATCGACGGCGTGGACACGATGCATCCGACGGATGAGGAGACCATCCCAGACCGGATCGAAGCCGCCACGTATCTGATCGCTGCGGCGGCCACCAAAGGCGATGTGCTGGTGCGCAACGTGAATCCGTATCACCTGACCGCCGTGATCCAGGCGCTGGAAGATTCCGGTGCCGAACTGGATGTGAATGCCGACACCATTCGCATCTCGATGGCGGAGGACCCGAAGCCGGTGGACATCGCCACGGCGCCCTATCCCGGTTATCCAACGGATGCTCAAGCTCAGTGGGCGGCCTACATGCTGCACTGCACCGGCGCCGCTCGAGTGCGCGATCACATCTATCCCACCCGCTTCGGTTATGTGAGCGAGCTGATCCGCCTCGGTGCCAAGATCGATACCGACGAAGGGCAATGCGTGGTGTTCGGCGGTAGCAAGCTCACAGGCGCTACCGTGATGAGTTCCGACCTGCGTGCCAGTGCCAGTCTGGTGATCGCCGCCATGATGGCCGAGGGCCAGTCCGAGATCCTGCGGGTATATCACATTGATCGCGGCTACGAGAACATCGAAGCCCGATTGACCGCGATGGGTGCTTCGATCCGCCGCGAACAGACGGAGGAATACTAACCGGTCCATGGTGCGAACGCTTGTTGTTGCCGTCCTCCTCTGCACGTCTGCCGCTCTGGCGGCCGGTCAGTCGGCCGACGCCAAGAAGCGAGAACTGCAGCGGCTTCGGCAGTCCATCGAACGCACCCAGCAGCAGATCGATGATCTCACGCGACAGGAGCGATCGCAGCGCCGCAACCTTTCCACCTACCAAAAGCAGCGTCACCAGCTTACGGTGTTCATTCAGCAGCTGGAAGACGACCTGATGCGGCTGAAGGACTCGGCATCGGTGCTTCGTGGGCAGATCCAGAACACCCAACAGGCCCTGGCTGCGGCCGAGCGTTCCTACAGCAACGCCGCCGTAAGTCTGCTGAAGTACCGCACCAAGCGTAAAGGCATCCCCGAGGAGTCTCTCACCACCGACGCGGTCTTTCAGCGTCTGAGCCGCGCCCTGACTGAGTACCGACGCCGGATGATCCGACTGCGCGACAGTCTCACGGCCGAGCAGCAGCTTCTGGATGCCTACTCGCTTACGCAGGACTCCGTGCTGAGCACCAAGGCCCGTGAGCAGCGTCTGCTGAGTTCGACGATCGCTCGCAGCTCCACCGAGCTGCAGAAGATCCGCTCGGACAAAGGCGCACTGGCGCGACAGCTGGAACAGAAGCGCAAGAGTGTGGCACAGTTGCGCCGCATGATCGAGCGCCTGGTAGCCGAGGAACGCCGCAAGGACGAAGAGCGTCGGCGGAAAGCCGCAGCCGCCCGCAAGCGATCGGGTACAGCCGGCAAGCCCCCTGCCCCATCGTCGACTTCGTCCGTAAAGGGCTTTGCCCGCAACTCCCTGCCCTGGCCAACGGGTTCGAAGAGCATCCTTCATGGCTATGGCAATTACCGCAACCCGGAAACGGGCACCACGCTGGATAATCCGGGGATCGACATCAAGGCCCGTACCGGCACAACGGTGAAAGCCGTGGCCGATGGCACCGTATCAAGCGTGAAGTGGCTGCCCGGGTTCAATACCCTGGTGATCGTGGACCATGGTAACGGCGTGCGCACCGTATACGCGAATCTTGCCACGGTTAACGTAAGCGCCGGAAGCGGCGTCCGCACCGGTTCCACGATCGGAACGACCGGCGAGAACATCGACGGCGAGTTGCTGCACTTCGAGATCTGGAACGGTCGCGAGCGGCAGAATCCGCTTACTTACCTTCGATGACCTCTTCTTCGGTGCGCAGATAGTTGCGCACGCGATCGGCCGAGGGCTTATCTCCCACCGTAGTATAGGCCGCCGACATCAGCGTGCCGATGCGATCGCGATACCGCTTGCGCCGTGCCGTGTCCGTGACCTGCAACCAGGCCCGTTGCTCATACGGACGCTTGAGTTTGCGGATCACCTGACGCGGGCTGCGAGCCGAATCCCGGGCAGCGCTGGCGATCAGTTCATCCAGGCGGTGTTCGTAGGAAGCCGACGTAACGCGCACGGAATCCAGACCGAGCTTGGCCACGCGTTCGTCGATCTGCGCATTCAACGCGGCGATCTCATCGGACGAAAAGGACAGCTCCTGCACCCGCATCACTACGGGTGGCTCCAGGCGCACCCAGGCCCGTGAGGGATCGTTGGTGAAGCCGTTGGTGCGCATCGAGCGCAGCAGATCGGAGCACACCTCGTAGGTCAGATCGGTCTCCACCAGCATCAGCGCGGCGCGCAGAGCCATGTCGGCCATCAGATCGTCCGTCCGCTGAATGTTGGTCAGCAGTACACGTCGTATGAATCGACCTTGATTGTACGATCGTTGAAAATCTCCGGCGCGATAGGTCTGCCGGGCGCGGAGCACGCGAAGTGTGGTGGCGGCATTACCCTTGTACCCCATCAGTTCGAGCAGGCCGATGGCCTGCGAGAAGCCGAACTCCACATAGTGATGGATGGGTTCGACGCCGGTGATCTCGGAAACCGCGTTCAGGTACTCTCGCCGGCCACGATTGGCCCGCACATTGGTCAGTTTATTCAGACCGGTGGTATCGTCGAAGCCTGCATCGGCGTAGGTATCTCGCGGGATCGAAATGATCTCGATCGCGCCGGAATCCACAAAGAAGCGCACCAGGTGATTGGCATCGGCGTGCCGGGTATTGTCGCCCAACCGGGAATCCACGCCGGTGATCATCACGTTCACGACCTTGCCGCCCGGACGCGGGAAGGCATCGTTGCGCAGCTTGATCAACGAATCGGTGACCTCGAATTCCGACGTGTCCACCTGCTCCGTTGGGTGCAAATGGTCTGCGGTGTCGGCAGCGACCGGCTTTGGGTCCGGTGCCGGGTCGGACTCGTTTCGCGAGCACGACAGACCAACAACGAGCACCAAGAGAAGGATCACATACCGTGTTGCTTGGCCTCGTTCCACAGGGCATCCATTTCGTTGAGGTCCATGGCGCGCAGGTCTCGTCCTGCCGCTGCTGCCGATCGCTCGATATACTGAAACCGCCGCATGAAGGTCTCGATCGTCCCTTGGAGCGCATCCTCGGCGATCACGCCCTCGTGCCGGGCGGCGTTGACCATGGCAAAGAGCACGTCGCCGAACTCTCGCTTGGTGCCTTCCAGATCCCCTGCGTCGATCTCCTGTCGGAGCTCCCCCAGTTCCTCATCCACCTTGGCCCACACGTCTCGCCGGTCGTGCCAGTCGAACCCCACGTTGGCTGCTTTTTCCTGCACGCGTTGAGCGCGCAGCGACGCCGGCAAGGATTTCGGAACGCCATCCAGTACCGAGGTGCGGCCTTCGTTCATCTTCAATCGTTCCCAGTTCTGCAGCACCTTGGCCTCGTCGGTGGCTACTTCATCGCCGAAGATGTGAGGATGGCGGTTCACAAGCTTGTCGAATTCCTGTGCCACGATATCCCGTAGCGTGAACGCGCCGCGCTGTTCGGCCATCACGCCGTGCATGATCACGTGCAGGAGCAGGTCCCCCAATTCCTTGGAGAACTCCGCATCATCCCCCTCTTTGATCGCCTCGAGGGTTTCATAGGCCTCCTCGATCAGGAGGTGCGAAATGCTCTCGTGCGTTTGCTTCATATCCCAGGGGCACTGCTCGCGCAGGATCCGCACCAGACGGATGAAGGCTTCCATCTGGGAGAGCGGGTCGGAGGGGTCCGAGGGATATGGGATGGGCGTCGGCATGGTCAGAGCCGACGAACTTACGGCATTTTCAGGCAGTCGCAGCAGCGCCGAAACGGTCAGCGGCCCGATCCTTTCGGGTCGGGCCGCAGAACAACAGCACGATGCTTGGGGCGGATCCGGCGATCAGGCCAGTGGCGTCACGTACTTCTGGTCGGCCTTCCGCAGCGCTTCGCGGACCCAGCGGCCACGCTCTTCGGCCACACGGCGCACGGCCAGGCGCTCGGCGTTACAGGGGCCGTCGCCGTTGATCACGCGCTTGAACTCGTCCCAGTCCGGATCGCCGTAGGCCCACTGACCCGTCAGCGGATCCTTCTTGAGTTCCGGATCCGGGATCGACAGACCCAGTTCGAGGATCTTGGGTACGTATTGGTTGAAGAACTGCTGACGCATCTCGTCGTTGGTGGCCATCTTCACCTTCCAGCGGGTGAGCTGCTCGGTGTGGACCGAGGCTTTGTCGGGCGGACCAAAGAAGTGCATGATCGGACGCCACCAGCGGTTGAGGGCTTCCTGGACCATCTGGCGCTGCGTTGGCGTGCCGGTGGCCAGCGTGACCACGTTGTCGTAGCCGTACTTCAGGTGGAACGACTCTTCCATGCAGATCCGCTCCAGCGCCCGGCAGTACGGCGCATACGAGCCTTTGGAGTTGGTTACCTGGTTGATGATGGCCGAGGCATCGATCAGCCAGGCAATGATGGCCGTGTCGGCCCAGGTATAGGCCGGGTAGTTGAACACATTCGAGTACTTCGACTTGCCGGAGAGCAGATCGTCGATCATGGCTTCGCGGCTCTTGCCGAGGGTCTCGGCCGCGCTATACAGCAGCTGGGCGTGACCAACTTCGTCCTGAACCTTGGCCATCAAGGCCATCTTCCGCTTGAAGCCCGGAGCGCGTGTGATCCACGTGCCTTCGGGTAGCGCGCCGATGATCTCGGAATGCGCATGCTGCTCGATCATCCGGATCAGCTGCCGGCGGTATTCTGTGGGCATCCAGTCGTGCGGCTCGATCTTTTCGCCGCGCGCGATCTTGGCTTCGAAAGCTGCCAGTTTCTCGGGATCCTCGGCCACCTGGTTGGTAGGCCCGTCCACGATACTGATGTTGCCGTACATATTAGAACGCTCCGTTAATGGCTTGTTGATAGCGGAAGTGGTAGTATCCCAGTGGCGTGTTCACGTTGGGCGAGGCCACGGCATCCTTGTAAATGCTGGTGAACTGGAATTTGTACACGTTGCCTGTGCGGGTCTTGATCAGCAGTACGCGGTCCGGACTCGGCCGAATGGTATGCGTCTGCACGTCGTATACGAACATAACGCCGGGGCCGATCACCTCGGGCGTCACGATCCTGAGAGCCTCGGTGGTGTCGTCGTCGCGGAATCCGGGAGCGGCCGGCACGGTTGTCAGATTCTCCCAGCGCGACGCCACCGTAGCCCCCTGCGAAGAACCGGCTCCGGAGTTGCCGGAGTTCAGGAGAATGTCGATCTGCTGGGTCTGCCCGCAACACTTCAGGTAGGCCATGCGGATGTCCCACGAAGCACCGGATGCCTGGGAAGGGGCTACCACGCTGTCGCCATCCAGTGAGTAATACAGCCAGCCGATCGTGCTGTCGGGCTGGGCGTTCTTGACCGTAACGGCGGCATGATCCTCCGGACCGGTTACGCCACCGGTACCACAGGCGGTCAAGAAACTCAGGGTGAACAGGGCGACAAGGGTGAGAACGATCGTACGAGATGAGGTCATGGTCGGTCAGTCGTTTCGAAATCTAATGGTGCTAACAACATGCTGCCCGATCTGCGTTCCATGGGCATTGCCGGCATCGCATCCACGGCGGTAGTGGATACCTCCGTAGAGACGGCTCATGCTGGCTTCCCAGGCGGCTTCGCGGAAGGTGTTGAACCCCCTGGCAGGCAGGCCGAACTCGGTTTCGGTGGAGTCTACAAAGGCGCGGTCGCCAAAGAAGCCGGTCAGCACTTCGGCAGCGGCAGCGGTGATCGTGGAATGGCCACCGGAATGCTCGGGAAACGGCGGGGTCTGCAGCAGGGGCTCCCAGTCCTTGTCGATATAGCGGTTGATGTAGGTTACCGGACGGATCAGGCTGGTGCGGTACTTCTCGGCCCAGCAGGCCGTGAAGGCGTCAAAGAGTGCCATGGCCGTGGCGGTGTACACCTCCAGGCACGTCACCATGGTCGCACCGTCGTCCTGTAGCACCGACCGTGCAATGTTCATCCAGTGCCCGCCCGGCGAGATCTGCCGCGTATTGAACACGAAGTGTCCATGATACATCGTGGCAACCGGGTTATCGTTCCAATGCAACGCGATGGCCTTCTGCTCGGCCGTCAGCGACTTGTTGATCTGCATCACCTCCACGGCGGCATTCCAGAAGTCCGACCCTTCGTCCTTGGAGAACGTTACGGGCGGCTGTACCGGGAACTGGTCCGTGCTGCTGAGGACCATGGTGCGTACGTCGCCGCAATAGGGTGAAAGGGGCTTGCCAAAGTTCGGTGGTGTGGGTTCCCAACAGGCCTCGCACTTGGGCCACTCCCAGTCGGGTAGACCCTGCGTGCGCGTGTAGTTGTCGCCTTTGGAATAGTCCAGGATCGCCTGCGCAACCGCGATACCGTACGTCCGTGAGCGCTCCAGGACGTCGGGTGCCACCTCAGACGACAGTTCGGCCAACTGAGCCTTGGCCAGCGAATCGGTCATGTGCACACGGTAGACCAGCTTGGTGGAGGCCTTCTGAAAGGCCGCCACTACGGCCACGCGCCAGTCATAGGTCTTTGTGGCGTCCGGCTCTGGGCAGGATGTGAACGCATTCAACTGGCCAACCAGTGACCGGTTTGCAGATGAGGCACGGTATCCGGCCTGATAGGCCGCCAGGTTGGCGTAGGCATGGATCCGTGCGGCGATGGGCGGTCCAAAGCCATCTTCCATGATGGTCTCGATCAGCCGGCGATTCCACTGATGGGTGATCGCCGCGCCGTCAAGTGCAGCTGTGGCCGGCGGTACGAAAAGCAACGCTACCGCCACGGCCATCACCGCGGTACGCATGTGGTGTGCTCTGTGCATCATGACCCTCAAGATACGGACTATTGCAGACAAGCCTATCCTAATTAGCGTCCACCGTTGAAGCGGAAGACCATCGGCAGGTCGCTATTCATTGCAACGCAGATCAGCGTTTCGCCGGAAGCCGTTCGCACGGTATGGATCGTTCGGGCCTGACCAGGAATAGAGAATCCTGTGGTGGACGTGAGCATTGCCGAGAAAGCCCCTTTCCCGTCATTGATCAAGACGGTGCCGATGCCGGAATCCAGCGCGACCTGGTCGGGGTCGGCGCTTCGGTTATTCCCTACGACCAGCACATCCAGGTCGCCGTCGGCATCCACGTCCATGGCATGCAGACCATAGACCGGCGCTACCTGGGCCAGCTCCGGGAACGGCTCAAAGGTATAAGCGCCGCGGCCATTGTTGCGGAAGACGCCAGAGGCGTAGGTCGAAACCGAGTACGTCCGTGCGGTATCGCGTTTGTCGGAGGGGATCAGTTCAGACAAGGTGGCATTGGCATACTGGGCATACGTGTTGAACGTGCGCGTTGCCACGGGCATGTGCTGGATCATCGCCATGCGGTCGCGCGTTGGCAACTGGATGGTGGTATCCGATTGCGGCGTGTAGGTGATCACCGGGTCGATGGACCCGTTCTCGTCGAAGTCTCCGGCTGTGAGCACGATCGGCGTGGAGACATCGGGAACGTACCGACAGTTCAATCCGATGTTTCCGGCCAGGACGTCTTCGTCGCCATCGCCATCAATATCCGCGGCGATCACGGCCGACCAGATACCACTGAGCGCAAGCGAGTCTGCCATGGGCACGGCCGTTAGTGTTCCACCGTTGTTGCTATACAGCGTTGGTGCCATCCACTCTCCGACCACGAAGAGGTCCTTGTCGCCATCGCCGTCGGCGTCCGTCCAGACCGCGTCGGTCACCATTCCGGCATCCAGTTCGGCGGCAACGGTGAACTCCCCCTTGGTGTTTGTGAGCAGACGCGACCGCTCGGCCAGCGGGAAGAAGCCGGGGATGACCCTGCCGCCCACGAACAGGTCCATGTCGCCGTCGGCATCCACATCCGCCGGGCGCACGCAGGTGCCACTGCTGGTAAAGGTCGGGACGTCCGAACTGCGCGTGAAGAGCCCCTTTCCATCATTGAGATACAGCCGATCGGCGAGTTCGATGTCCTCGAAGTCGAACTCGCTTCCACCGGTGACCACGTAGCAATCCAGGTCGCCATCGCCGTCGGCATCGAAGAGCGCTACATCCACGTCTTCCGACTCGTCGGTATCGCTCAGCCCGGAGGCTGCCGAAAGCACGAATGTCCCATCCGGCTGCTGCACGAAGAGCTGCGTGAACGCATACTTCGCGCCCGTCATCACCACGTCGTCCAAGCCATCGCCGGTCACATCCCCCACGGCCATGCCCGGGCCCCAGGTGCTCAGGCGATACGGCAGCAGTCGCTCGCGCTTGAAGTCGTCGTAACGGTTCTCACGGTGCATGAACGGGATGGTACGCTTCGGCAGTTCGGTGAACATCGCATCGGATCGGGAGGGGGCTTTCCACTGTTCGCGCCCTTCCTGTCGGATCTCGATCAGGCGGTCGATCTTGGGTGTACGAACGCGGGTAACGGTTCCGTCCGACCAGCGAACCACGATACTGTCCACCCGTTGGATCGATCCCAGTCCGATATGGATACGGGGATCCACGCTGGACTGATAGCCGCGAGCCGGCTGAGCTTCGCGCACGAACACTCCGCCCGGGGTATGGCACCAGAGTCGCGAGCCGATGCCCTTGTGGTTGGGCACGCGTCCGCGGAGCGAAACCTGCAACCAATGCCCGTGCTGCGGCTGCTGATTGGTGCGGTTCTCATAGATCACGGCCACGGTGTCCGTGTTGTTCAGGATCAGGTCCAGATCGCCGTCTTCGTCCAGATCGGCATAGGCCGCTCCGTTCGAGATCAGGCTGTCGGTAAGACCAACACGGGCCGAGGCTTCCTCCATGGCCAGACGTCCGGTGCCGGCGAAGTAGAAGTTCGGCAGCCAGCTCCGCGGCATCTGGAGATACACGTCGCTTGTGAAGGCTTTCTGCGGATTGAACAGGTCGTAGTTGTAATCCTGATCTCCAACGTCGCGCTTGACGCCGTTGGTGATGAACACGTCCATCTGCGCATCGTGATCGAAATCGGCCCCCAGCACGCTCCAGGACCAGTCGGTGGCGGCCAGTCCAGCCAGGTGGCACACATTCACGTAGCGACCATTACCCATGCCAAGGTGCACGGCATTATTGATCCGTTGGGTGCTGTCGAAGTAGGGACCGTAGATCGACATGTTCCCCAGCTGCGTCATCCGCCGGCGGTGATCGCGTGGCAGCATGTCTACGGACAGAATGTCGAGCCAGCCATCCCGATTGAGGTCTACGATCTCGCTGCCCATCGAGGCCCACGACATGTTCTGCAGGGACTCCTTGGCCGCATTGCGAAAGGTACCGTCGCCACGGTTCAGCCAGAGGTCATCCGGCTCCTCAAAGTCGTTGGCAACGAACATGTCGGGCCAGCCGTCGTCGTTCAGGTCGGCGATGCCAACACTGAGTCCGTAGCCAATGTCCTTGAGCTGGGCTTGCGTGGTCACGTTCGTAAACGTGCCATCTCCGTTGTTGCGGAACAGCTGATCGGGCTCGCCCTTGTTCAGATACCCCTTGCGCCGGGGCTCGCCGTTCACCACCACGAACAGGTCCAGGTCGCCATCCCGATCGTAGTCGATCGGTGCCGCCATCGTGGCATTGCGCGGTACGATCAGGCCGGACTGCTGGGAACGCTCCTCGAAAGCCCCCTTCCCGGTGTTCACGAAGAACAGCACGTGGCCATAGCGTCGGCACACCACCAGGTCGTCGTGTCCATCGCCGGTCACATCCGTGAACAACACGCCGGTGGATACCGTGGTGGGGTCGTAGGTGATGCCCACGTTTTCGGTAACCTCTTCGAACCGTAGCTCTCCGAGGTTCCTGTAGAGGCGGTCACGCAGCTGGGTCGAAGAGAAGTACAGGTCGAGCAGACCGTCGCCATCGTAATCGCCAACCCCTACGCCTCCACCATTGTAGGCATAGAAGTCGGTCAGAATATTGAACGAGTCGGTCTCGGTGACCGGATTGGTGAAGGTAACGCCGCAGTCGTCCGCCGAAAGCCGAACGAACGTTTGCGCAGACGCCACCCACCCGTGTCCGACCAGGAGGAACACGACCAGTAGCAGCTTCATGGAGGAATCCTCCCTACCGTCGAAGAACCATCACTGTGACAAGGGCGGCAAGCAGAAACACGGCGTTGGCGCTCCACCCGATCACTACCGGAGGTAGGGTTGTGGCGGCACCGACGGCCTTGCTGATCACCGTAAAGGCAATGTAACCAAAAGCCACGACCATTGCAGCAGCGACATTTACGGCAATTCCGCCGCGGCGTCGAACGGAAGCGAAGGGCACGGCGATGCAGACGATCACGGCATTGGCGAATGGGAAGGCCCATTCTCCATAGTGGTCGATCTCCTGACCTCGGGTGTCCTTACCTCCGGCCTTGAGCGTTTGCAGGTAGGGTTCGACCTCGTCCAGCGTGAGTTCGCCAACCTCTTTCTGCAGGCGGACGATGTCTTGATGCGGGATGGTGAACGGCACGTCCAGACGAGCGTGCGTGCTGATGGTCATGGAGTCGGCGGTGAATGTGCGGCGCACTGCCTGCTCGGCTACCCAGACATTTCGGACGGTGTCCCACACCATCTGGGGAGCCTCGATCCGCCACCGCATGCGGGGGTGGTCGACGTTCTCGAAATCTTCGATCCGCACCGTCCGAGCCGTTCTGGCGGGTTCGTCGTAGAACTCGATGTACACATTGCGGGTGGGAACGTCGCGAAAGTAGAGGTTGAACAACGAGCCCCCTGACCCTTCGCCGAACAGCGTGCGCTCCAACCGGGCATGCTCGGTATTGGCGCGGGGTACCACCCATCCATTGAAGTACACCTGTCCGGCACTGATCAGCAGTCCGATCAACAGATACGGCGTAAGGAACCGCCAGAAACTCTGACCGGCAGCCCGCATGGCGGTAAGCTCGTTGGCGGTGGCCAGCCGGCCCACGCCGAACAGAGCGGCCAGCAGCGTTGAGACCGGGATCACCAACTTGAGAATGAACGGCAGGTAGGCCAGGTAATACCACAGCGCATCCACGAGTCCTACGGAGCGGTCGATGAACTTGTCCAGACGCTCGAACAGGTCGATGATCACGAACAGCACACTCAGGGCCAGCATCGTAAAGAAGAACGTGGCCAGGAACTGACGCAGGATGTAGCGGTCCAGGATCACACGGTGCTCCCACGACGCACGGCAGCGCGGCCGGCAGCCCAGGACTGCCACCAGCATACCAGGAACCCAGGGATGGCCAGTGCCGCCACAATGAAGCCGATCTCCTGTACACGCACCACACCAACCCACGGCACGTGGTCCAGAACCACCTGTGCACTGGCAGCGATAAGGGCAAGGGCCAGGAGTAGTCCGATCGCACCGGACACCACCGACACGATCAGGTGCGGCATGGCGATCCAGCCCGGCCGGGCACCGAGCAGGGTCCCCACTCGAAGATCGCCTCCGGCCACGTGGATCTCGGCACGGAACGCATAGACCAAGGCCAGCAGGAACAGGACCACACTAAGAGTACCGGCAACGCCGGCAAGAACGAGCAGGTCTCGGCGACGAGACTCGACCACTTCCGCCAGCTCGCGCGACCACACCACTTGCTCCACACGATCCGAGAACGCTCGTTCCAGATTGGCCGCGGTGGCATCCAGTTCGGCTACGCTCGCACGGTCCGCACGAGGCCAGTATCGCACGATGCGAGGCATCGCCACCACTGCTCGAAGATCTTCGTCCACGTCCACATCGCCGGAGAACTCTCGCCACACTTCTTGCTCACGGATCAGGCGCACGTGATCCACATTCGGCAACTGGGCGATGGCGCGATCCAGGGTCCGGGCATCGCGGTCCGACGCGGTCGGACGCAGGAACACATCCACCTGGATCGACCGTGCCTGATCCTGGATCGAGCGCCACGTGGCAATGGTCCACACGGCTCCGATCACACACCAGAGCGAACCGAACAACGCCACCAGGATCATCCGAACCACCGGCCCGGTGCGCCGACTCATCAAGCGTCCGGCCGCCGCCGTATGGAACCACAGGCTCATTTCACATTCCTCCTTCGCACGATGGCATGCTTCACATCATCTACGGCGCGGAACATGGCGTTCAAGGGAAAGTGCACCGATCGCCGAACATAGGCCGTGCACAAAGCACCCACCACGAACCAGTTCACCACCATCCCTAATCCAATGGCCCATTCCAGGCCCGTAGCACCCACGATGAACAAGGTACCAAGGCTAAGGATCAATCCCACGGCTGAGTAGCGCACGACGATCGTACTGTGCCCCATGGCGGCGATCACCGATCCCATCAACCAGAAGGGCATGCCGAGAGCACCAAGGATGAGGACGTTAAAGTGGACCACAGCGCCGGCATACTGTTCGCCCAGCAGCCATACGATCACGTTGCTCGCTCCCAGCTCCAGGATCACCACCGCAATGATCGCCGGGATCAGTGTTACACTGATGGCCTTGGTGATCAGCACCTGCAGGTCTTCCATCCGGTGCTGCGAGTACATCCGCACGGCGGCAGGATAGAGCAAGGTGACCACGGCGTCGAAGGCCTGCTCGAAGAACCGGAACAGGTTCTTGGCAGGGTTGTAGACGCCCACGACACCAACGCCGAAGAACGCGGCGATCACCATCACATCCAGCTGCCGTGGCGTACTGTTCAGCGCCGTTGCTACAGCCAACGGCACCCCGAAACGCAGATACTCTTTGAGGGTGATGGTTCCCCGCCAGCTGAATTCCATGTATCGCCAACTCAGCACGATGGCCGCCAACGAGCTTGCAGCCATTCCGACGAAGTCGATCAGCACGATGTCGGACAGGGTGTTCAGACGTCCCTCAGACAGCATCCAGACCGTCATGGCCGTTCGCACGCCAAACCAGATCAGGTCGGTAGCGAACAACTCCTTCATGCGCATCTCACGATAGATGAGCTTGAGACAGAACATCCGAGGCAACGTGAGCAGGGCATACAGGGGCAACAGCGTAGCCACCTCCACGAATCTCGGATCCACCACCTCTGCGAGCGGGTCTCGTAGCAGGAAGACCACGAATGCAGCACCCAGACTGATGGTCGCATGGATCGTCACGGCCATGGCATTCACGCGGCCCCGCTCAGGAGCCTGGGTTCCGAACTGGATCACTCCCTGCAAGGCCGAACCGTCGGACACGATCATGATCCACGTGTTCAAACCCACCAGCAAGGCAAAGACACCGTACACCTCCGCGGGCAGAGCCTTGATCTGCAGCAGTTGTACGAATCCGTACAGCACATACAGACCTTTGTCGGCCAGCGACCAGGAGATCTTGCCGAGATGGGAGGAGAGCTTCATGGTTAGCGTCTAGCGTTTAGCGTCAAGCGTCTAGCAGTTCAAAGTTAATTCCTGGCCATCCAGCAACTGGGATCTAGACGCTAGTCGCTAAACGCTAAACGCTAGACGCCAAGCGCTAGCTGCCATGTGCATCGACTCTGGCGCATGTCAAGGATCAGCACATCCGAAGATTCGGCTTGTCCGAAGTGTTGCGCCACGCGAACGTCGTGGGATGCCACACGGGCCACACAAGAGTTGTCCCACGTGATCCGGAGATGGGCGCCGTTGCGCGAAAGGTGTGCCGACGTCTGGTCGATCCGAATTGTTGTGCCCGGAGCAGTCGGGAATCGTACTTCACCAGAACAACCTTCGGGGATCTCGTCGATGCCTTCGATGCGGTCTTGGCGTATCGTTAACGTGCGACGGTGGATCCCTTCGGGATACGTCACAGCTCCGATCCAGGAATCCTCCGAGCAGTGTTCAACCACCGACGTTACCCGCGGCACCATCCACCACAGTGCAGAGCCCCCTCCCTGTGGGAGATGGTGCTGCTCATGTCCATTGATCCGAACGGTTGCATGGCTCGCCACCGAGCGGTCGCGGTTCCGCTGCTCGGGATCCCCGGCGTACCAGCAGGACCCGGGGTCGACGATCATCGGCACACCGGCGATGGATAGCGTGATGGCGTTCTGGTCGTTGTGCGCATGTCCACCCTTGCCATACTGGCCAATGGGACCACATCGCGCGGTAAGGGTGTAGCCGGAGCGCTGGTAGAGGCTCAGACCGAAGTCGGCAAAGTGATGCAAGGGGCTGTCCACGGCAGATTCCGGGAACCACTCGTGGAGCAGTGCCGTGTTGGTTGTGAATCCGGTCAGCTTCAGCACCATGCCATCATCATTGTCGCCGATCAGCGGCATACTGGCCTGTTCCAGCGTCCGCAAGGCGAACACCGCCCCGCGGACCCGCTCCCGGAACACATCGGGCACGTCAACACCGCCGGCGCGCAGCAGCACGGCCGTGCACGCCAGAATGTCGGTCACCTGACGATGGTAGCCGGTGCTGGCTTCAAAACTCATTCCGTCGGGCAACAGCTGCACGGACACTTCGCGCAACAGATCCACCAGCCGCGCAGGGTGACGTCCGGCATACAGATCCACGGCGATCAACCCCATCAGGTCTCCCAGCAGATGCGAGGTAGCCATGCCGCCGGCGGTTTCGAGCATTGCTTCGATCACGATGGCATGATCCTGGGCTAAGGCGGTGAGCTGTTGCTGTTGCTGTTGCTGTTGCTGTTGCTGTTGCTGTTGCTGTTGCTGGAACCAGTCGAAGGCTACAAGCAGGTTCACGACGCGTATGGCGGAGTCCATAGCGACCGACCAGAGTGCACTCTCGAACGGCCGATGATGTTGGCCGAACTGACGCACTTCGGTCATGAACCGATCATACCACTCATCCGCTTCGGTGAAAGCGCCCCGCTGCCGGGCTTGCAGCGCCGCCAAGGCATAGGCCGGCCATTGGTGCATGCGGGCCACTTCGAGCAGGCCGCGAGGGTCCAGTGCTTCCGGTGCCGTTGCGCCAAGCCGGTACTCGGTCACCCCATAGGCCCGGATATCGCCGCGCCAGACGCGCCGAGCGAAGGCCGCCGCATCGTCCAGGTACCGCTCCTGCCATGCCGCACTCGGCAACGGCATCAGGCCGGAGCGTAGCGCACCACACCCGATGGCCGGTGTCAGCAATCGCTGCTGGGCCTTGCGCACGGCTGCCGGCCGCGCGAGCGCTTCCCGCAGCTTGCGCCCGAGGTACGGCCGAGCTGCTCCGGTAAGCAATCGCCATCGAGTGACCACGTCCATGACGCCCAAGTTAACTTTGCTTCCTATGTGCGGCATCATCGGCATCATCGACCAACGACTCTCCGGCTCGGAACTCAGCGAGCTGGGGCAGCGGATGTTGCGCACCACGTCGCACCGCGGACCCGACAATACCGGGACATTTCTGGAGCCGCCGGTCTTTCTCGGACACAACCGGTTGAGCATCATCGACCTCTCCGCGGCCTCCGACCAGCCAATGCGTCGCGGTTCGCTCTCGATCACCTACAATGGCGAGGTCTACAACTACCTCGAACTCCGCCAGGAACTGGAGCGCGACGGCCACACGTTCTCGACCTCGGGCGACACCGAGGTGATCCTGGCGGCGTATCAGCAGTGGGGTGCCGACTGTGTGCAGCACTTCATCGGCATGTGGGCGTTTGCCATCTGGGATGCCAGCGAACAACGCCTCTTCTGCTCCCGCGACCGATTCGGGATCAAGCCGTTTCACTACATCGCGCGCGACGGACGCCTGCACCTGAGTTCGGAGATCAAAGCGCTCAAGGGATCGCCACTGTTCACCGGAGCGATCAACCAGGATCAGGTGGCAAGGGGCTTGTACCTGGGTTGGATGCATCATTGGGACGAAACCTACTTCGCCGACATCACGGCGCTGCCGGCCAGCCACAATCTGGAGTGGCACAACGGTGCGGTGCGTGTGTGGGCCTATGCCGATATCGACACGCAAACAACAAGCCCCCTACCCTTTGCCGATCACGTAGAGCGGTTCCGTGAACTGTTCATCGACAGCGTGCGGCTGACCTCGCGGCGCGATGTTCCGATGGGCGTGTGCCTGAGCGGCGGTCTCGACTCTACGTCGATCGCCGGCACACTGGCATCGGCCACCAGCGAACACACCGTAAAGACCTTTACCGCCTACTATACCGGCACCGGCGATGTGGATGAGCGTCCGTACATCGACCATTTACTGAAGGCCTATCCGCAGATCGAAGCCCACTATATCTCGCCGACGGATGCCGACGTGAAGGGGGCTTTGGAGCGCATCGTGTGGATGATGGATGCGCCCCTGCCGTCCAGCAGCTACATCTCCCAGTACTTCGTGATGCAGCTGGCGGCCGACAGCGGCGTCAAGGTGGTGCTCGACGGCCAGGGCTCGGACGAGATCATGGGCGGATACATGCATTCGCTGTACCGCGTGATCGCCGATCTGATCCGGTCCGGGAACGTAGGCGAAGCCCTCGGCGAGTGGCGTGCGCATACGGACCGGCAGCGGTTCGGTCTGGGCAAGTCGGCCAATGTGCTGGCCAAGAGCGTGCTCACCGTGATGCGCGACGAACCGTCGCTCTATGCCCTGGAGTTCGCCCGCACGGCTCCCTGGGTGCTGGCGCAGCGTCCGGCCGAGACCCCGCTCCGCGTGGAGATGCCCTCCGGTTCGCGGTTGAATGCCTTCCTGTATGATCTGATCCGGGTGACCTTGCTGCCGACACTCCTGCACACCGAAGACCTGAACAGCATGGCCTTCAGCATTGAGAGTCGCGTTCCCTTCCTGGACCACCGTCTGGTGCAGGCCTGCTTTGCCATGCCGAACGAGCACAAGGTGCATCGTGGCGAAACCAAACGCGTGCTTCGGGCCGCCATGCGCGGGATCGTTCCAGACGCGATCCTGGACCGCAAGGACAAGACGGGCTTCATCACGCCGGGTCACATCAAGTGGCTTCGGGGCGACCTTGCCTATCTGCTCGAGGGCGACTGGCGCGAACTCGACGGAATCGTCGAACTCCCTCGACTGATGGCCGTTCTGGACGAGTACCGCCGCGGCAACAACCGCCACGCCCTCTTCGTGTGGCGCCTGGCCATGCTGCGGCAGTTCTTAGCGGTTAGCGGCTAGCGTCTAGCGGTTAGCGGCTAGCGTCTAGCGACTAGCGTCTAGCGTTTAGCGTTTAGCGTTTAGCGTCAACCGCTAGTCACTAGACGCTAGCCGCTAGACGCTAGTCGCTAGACGCTATCCCAGGTCTTGCTTGCGTCCGATCCGGATCTGCAGCATATCGAACAACGTTCCGCGATATCGTTCCGACACGTCCACTTCCAGGCCGTTCACCAGCTCCACGATGGCGGTCTTGCCTCGCCGTATGCGTCGCACGCACTCCGGGTTGATCATGTGCGAGCGGTGCACGCGCACCATGCCGGCATCGCGCAGGGCGGGTTCGACCTCGCCGAGCGATCGCGCCAGCAGCATCGGCGCTTCGTCCTGCAGCAACACGCGTGTGTAGCCCCCTTCACCATGGGCGCTGAGCAGCTGTTCCGATGTGCGCACCTCGATGCCGTCCGTTGCCGGCAAAGCGATCACGCGGCAGTGGAAGGGGGCTCGGGTTTCGTGGGCGGCATTGCCATTGCCGCCCTCGCGATCATAGCGTACCAGGCGTGCCACGGCGCGATCGATCGCCACAGCCAATCCGTCTCGAAGCGTGTCCGGCGTAAGGTAGTGCACCGCGCCGGCGTGAAAGGCCGGCACGGCATAGACCTCGCTGGCGGAGTAGCAGATCAGGACGGGCGTGGTGCCCATTTCTTCGCTCCAGCGGTCCAGCAACAGACCATCGTCCAGGGCCGGATCGAGCAGAAGAACGTCCGCCCGGTGTTCCCGCACCACGTGCAGAATTCCGTCGGTCGTATCCGCCGTCGCCACTACGGTGATGGCATGCCGCGGCAGCGCAGCCAGGCGTTCGCGCAATGGCACCAGGTCGCGTTCACGTAGAACGCAGACAACGGACACATGCATGGTTCCCCCTTGATCCTCTGTGGTGATGAACTGCGGGTGCAACATCGTGAGGACCGAACGCCGGCCGTGGTACAAGAACGGGGCTGTGGTTACATCCCGTAGTTTGCTGCCGTGACCGATGTCTTCATCACCCTGTTCCTGCTGATGGCCGCCGGCGTGATCTTCCGCCGTCTGCCCGGTGTTCCGCCGCCGGAGACGATGCGGCGGGTGATCGGCGCCATGGTCTTGAACGTTTTCCTGCCGGCCCTCACGTTCAAGGTGCTGGTGCAGGCACCCGTGAACGCCGACCTGGTTGCCATCCCAGCCGTAGCGATCGCGACCGCTGGGGTGTCGATGCTGCTGGCCTGGCTGGTCTACGCGCGTCTCTTGCGACGTCGACTACAGCCCCCTGCCATCGGCGCGATGATCGTAGCGGCCACGTTCTGCAATGCCACCTATCTGGGATTGCCCGTGGTGAGCAGTGTGGTGGGACCGGAGTATGCCCGTGTAGCGATCCTGTTCGACCTGTTGGGCATGTCGCTGGTGCTGTTCACGGTTGGCACCGTGCTCTGTGTGGAGTATGGCACGCGTGGCGAGCGGCACACCGTGTGGGAAGGCATCCGCCAAGTGTTGCGTCTGCCGCCGTTTCTGGCGGCCATCGTTGGATTGGCGGTGAACCTGAGTGGCCTTACCACTCCCGCATGGTTACTGCAGGCCACATCTGTCGCCGGCCAGGTGGTGGCCCCTGCCATGTTGTTCAGCATCGGACTGGCGCTCACCGTCCCACGTCTGGCCTTGCTGCCGACCCTGGCACCGGCGCTGTTGATCAAACTGGTCCTGGCACCGGTTGCCGGCTCGCTGCTGATTGGACCTCTGATCGCGGACGCCCCCACAGCTCGCGCCACACTCCTGGAAGCAGCGATGCCAACGATGGTGCTCACCATTGTCTTCGCCGAACGCTATGGCCTGGACGAAGAGCTCCTTGCCCAGGCCATCCTCTTGAGCACCATGCTGAGTATGATCACGTTGCCGCTTGCGGCCAACTGGTAAGGGGCTTGCGGTTAGCGTCTAGCGTCTAGCGTCTAGCGTCTAGCGTCTAGCGTTTAGCGGTTAGCGTCTAGCGTCTAGCGTCTAGCGTCTAGCGTCTAGCGTCTAGCGTCTAGCGTCTAGCGCACCACGGACCACATCGTGGTCCACGTCCGATCGGCCGACGTTACCACTACCGCATACTGGCCCTGAGCCAACTCTGCAGCGGGCAACGTCACAGTCCCGGCATCAACGGTGCCAGTGGAGGAGAACACCGTCTGGCCATCCATGCCAACCACGCGCAGCGACCAGCCCCCTACCACCTCGGAAGGCAACGTCACCACCGCCTGCTGATCCGCCGGCGACGGGGCGATGAGGAGTGACGAGGAGGATGGGAGGAGGTCGTCGTTGACGGAGACGATATCCTCATCGCAGACATTCAGTTTCCAGGACTCGAGAAGGTGACCTTCCTGTGAGAATCCCGTAGCGCTCGTGATCCCCACCCATGCTCGCCCGTCTGGCCCTGTGCGAACGGCCGGTGCGAGGTCGATCGGCACTTCGATGACAGGCGTAGTGAAGATCGGGTCTTCTGAGATCCAGACGGATAACGTTCCACTCAGGTAACGGACCTTGGCGTAGTAGACCGATTCATCCGCGCGGAACTCAGGCACACCATTCGT
>JANJTN010000192.1 GCA_024711065.1 bacterium | reverse complement strand
CGGCAGGATGCCATGCTGCGCCACGTAGCACCACTGTCTGCCGAGACCTTCGCCGGCGGCGTGATCATGCCCAACCTGCTGCCACCGGTGGACAACCTGGAGCGCTTGCTCTGGTACACTGATGAGGTGAAAGGGGCTGTGGCCGGCCACGCGTTTGAACCGTACATGACGTTGTTCTTTCGCGACTACACGCCGGAAGAACTGGCAGCAGCCAAGCCGCACATCATCGGTGTAAAACTGTATCCGGCCGGCGCTACCACCAACAGCGAAGCCGGAGTGCAGGAGATCGGTGCCATGGACCACGTGTTCAAGGCGATGGAAGAGTTAGAGATCCCCTTGCTCGTCCACGGTGAGACGCACGGCTTTGTGATGGATCTGGAGCGAGAGTTCGGCAGCGTGTATCGTCACCTGGCCACGACCTACCCCAAGCTCCGCATCACCATGGAGCATATCACCACGGCCGATTCGGTGCGGCTGCTCGATGAATTCGAGAACCTGTTCGCGACGGTCACCGCCCACCATCTGGTGATCACATTGGATGACGTCGTTGGCGGACTCATGAACCCGCATCTGTTCTGCAAGCCCATTGCCAAGCGTCCGGAAGACCGGGAAGCCTTGTTGCAGGCAGCCCTCTCGGCCCATCCCAAGTTGATGCATGGCAGCGATTCGGCTCCGCACCCCATCGACAAAAAGGAGTGTCCGGGTTGTGCTGCCGGTGTGTTCACCGCGCCCATTCTACTGCCGCTGCTAGCCGAACTGTTCGACAAGCACCATGCGCTGGACACCCTGCAGGCGTTCACCAGCGACAATGCTCGGCGGATCTATGGTGTTCAGCCCCCTAAAAAAACGGTCCGGCTGGTCAAGGAATCCATGACCATACCGGACCGCTATGGAGATGTCGTCCCCATGTGGGCGGGACGAGACTTGCTATGGCGTGTGCTTCCATAGATCCTTCATCGCCCCAAGCGAGCCCATCACGCCGCTGGCTTCGAACGGCATGAAGACCGTCTTGTTGCCGTGGGCGGCCATGTCCTTGATGGCATCAACGTAACGGATGGCGATCAGGTACTGTGCCGGGTCGCTGTTGGTAGCAGAAAGAGCGCCGGCGATCCGCTGGATGGCCTCGCGTTCAGCGTCGGCGATCTTGATGCGGGCTTCGGCATGTCCTTCGGCATTCAGGATCTGCGCGCGCTTCTCGCCTTCGGCCTGATTGATGGCGGCTTCACGTGAACCCTCGGACTCCAGCACGGCGGCCTTTTTGTTGGCTTCGGCGATCAGGATGGTTGCCCGACGGTCGCGTTCGGCGCGCATCTGCTTCTCCATGGCCTCTTGAATGTCCTTCGGAGGCAGGATGTCCTGCAATTCCACACGGTTCACCTTTACGCCCCATTTATTGGAGGCTTCGTCCAGGATCAGCCGCAGCTTGGCATTGATCGTGTCGCGCGAAGTGAGCGTCTCGTCCAGGTCCAGCTCGCCGATCACGTTGCGCAGCGTGGTCTGGGTCAGCTTCTGAATGGCATCCGGCAGGTTGGAGATCTCGTAGACCACCTTCATCGGATCCACCACTTGATAGTACAGCAAGGCGTTGATCTCGATGGTCACATTGTCTCGGGTGATCACGCCCTGACGCGGAAAGTCGTACACGGACTCGCGCAGGTCGATGCGTGTGGTCAACGAATACGTCACGGCCGTACCCGTGCGCACCTCTCGGGCATAGCGCCAGTGGATGGGGCGTGGACGGTCGATGATCGGGATCACGATGTTGATGCCCGACTCCAGGGTCTTGTGATACCGACCCAGACGCTCGATGATCATCGTTTCGGCCTGACGCACGATCACGATGCCCTTCATCAACAGGATGATCACGAACAGGGCAAGAATGGCAAGGACGATCAATTCCGGCATGGTGGACTCCCTTCTGGTGAACGCGAACGTTAAACAGTCTCAACAAACACGGTGGTGCTCTCGATGCGGATCACGCGGACCCGAGCCCCTTCCTCGATCGGCGATCCATGCACGGACATCGCTCGCCAACTGTCGCCGTCGATCTGCACCCTGCCGGCCTCCGGCGGCTCCGGGATGGCATCGGTCACTCGGGCCACTCTGCCGATCACGGCGTCGATACCCGTGCGCGTGGTCTTACCCTTGTGCATGGTGCGCGACAGCAAGGGCCGAACCGTCACAAAGGAGATCAGACAGGAGACCACAAACACGATCACCTGCACGGTAATGCCGGCGCCCAGCCAAGATGCCGCAGCCGCAGCCAGGGCCGCCACGCCAAAGTTGGCCAGCACAAAGCCCGGCGTCACGATCTCCAGGATGAACAGGATAATGCCGGCGATGATCCAGATCTGTGTCTCTGTCATGGCGTGTCTGGGGAATGGGGAATGGGGAATGGGGAATGGGGAATGGGTACTAAACGCTAGACGCTAGACGCTAATCGCTAGACGCTACTGGTACGCCACGTACGCGTCCATCTCCAGGCCTTGCCGCTTCAGATAGTCGGCATACAGGCGCTTGTAGTTGGGCACATCCGGAGCGAGGCGAATGGCCGTCTGATAGGCCTGGTGGGCATCGAGATACAGGCCCATTTCTTCGAAGGCCGATGCCAGGACCAACTGGCTGATCGCTTCGTCGTCGGCACCGATGTCACTACGCACGTCCGCCAGCAAGGCCTCGGCCGCAGCACGCTCCTCGCCGGCCAGCAGATACAACGCATACTGGTCGGAGGTCAGCTTGGCGTCGGCGGCATTCTCCACGTGCCAGTAGTACACCTGACCCGGCTTCAGCTTCAGATCAGCCACGGTCTTGAGCGCTACGGTGTCGGACGTGGTGAATGTTGCCGTAACGGCATTGGCGCGGTCGATCACCACCACCTTGTACGAGCTGACCTTTGGCGAGCGGTGCCACATCATGGCGATCGAATCGCTCAGCAGTCGCGAATGCGTGGGCATGATCACGGCCAGTGTTGTTCCACTGGCAACCGCCTGCGCTTGTTTGCCACTCAGAGCGGCCATCTCGCCGGGTGCGCCTACGACTGCCAGGACCGAGTCCCAGAGCTGGACCTCGTCTCCCGCAGCCCGCTCCACGGAACCGGTGGTGCGCATCTTGGTGCGACGATTGTCCGAAAACTCGATCGGGTCGTCTACCTCTGTGAGCTGCGTGGCCACATACGACGCGAATTTGGACGTAGAGCTACCGGTCTTCTTCGAGGCCTTGGCATCCAGATCCTTCACCTTGTAGGACCCCGCCTTGGAGAGCTCCACCGTTCGGCCGTTCTTGTGGGCCAGACTGATGTAGCCGGACTTGTCCAGCTTCAGCTCGTCGGCCACAGTGAGTTGCTGGCCGATCTTGACAGCGCCGGACTTGATGGTGACCGTGCCGCGTTTTGCCAGCACTTTGAATACGGACTGCGCCGAGGTGAAGGGGGCTGACAACAACATGCCAACGCCGATCACGATCGCGAACAGAGTCTTGTACAACAGCATCATTCCTCCCATTCGAAACGTGGGGTCCAGCTACGCTAGGCAGAGTCCGAAGTTGCGGATTTTCGGCCACGTTTCACACGCCGCAAGCCCCCTACAATGATCTTCTTGAGCGAGTCCTGATACAGGTCGTGCACGGTACCCACCAGGAAAACCGACAGCAGGGCCGGCGTAAGCGCCAGCTTGTAATCGGAACTGTCAAACACGGTGATGATCAGGAACAGGATGCCCAGCGACTCGGCCAGCTGCACGGCCACGGCGAACATGTCGTACCACTTTTCGTGATGTTCATACATCCAGGTGAACATCATCACGTTCACTACCAGTACCAGCAACCCGATCAGGATCGACGTGGTCTGATCCATGCTCTCGATGTAGTTGCCCCGCAGGATCATCGAGATCACGTTGGCATGGATCACCACGCCATACATATCCGGAAACGAGCGACCAACGTAGTTCTCGTTCAGCGGGGTGAAGAAGGCATCTTCCAGCGAGCGTGTCTCCAGGTCGGGACCCATAAAGCCGAGCAGAACGATCTTGCCGCGCACAAAGGACAGATCGAAGTCGGGATCGAGTGCCTGCCAGACATCCACATGATAGAAGCTGCGGTAGTTGCCGTGGTAGTTCACGGTCTGCTCCCCCTCGCCACGCGCAATGGCTCGCTGGGCGGCCGCGGGGTCAACGGACTTGGCCAACGCCACGGGGAAACTGTACTCTGTGGCGGTGCCCCAGGGTTCGACGAATGTGACCTCTCGGCAGGTCATGAACGAGGCTTCCTGGTCGAGCACCAGGTTGGCATAACCATGATCGGCATGCTGAGTGAACATCGCATGGCTGGTCTCCAGGGTGTCGAACACCTCGCCTTCAGCCGCTTCACTCATGGCCCAGCGCTCCACGTCCTCCTCGTTGGACTCCTTCTTGAACGCCACCTTCGACACCAGCACCAAGTGATCGATCTGCGCCATGGCTTCTGCCAGTTCGGCATCGGATGCCGAATCCTTGGGAGCCCGGAAAAAGGCGTCGATCCCGACCGCCGCCGGCTGGTGACGCGCCAGATTCTGCAGCATCACGGCGATCTCCGACCGGTCGGCCATGCCGATGTTCACGATCACAATGTTCGTGTCCACCGGCGTGTCGTCTTCGTTCCGGAACTGCGAGAACACCATATCGGTGATGTCCAGATCGCCAAGTGCCTGACTGACCGGGTTCAGGAAGTCGAAGTTCTGCGGAACCACATACAGCAGCCCCACCGCCGCGATCGTAGCGATCGTGATGGCCAGGTTGTCGAAGGAGAACAATGTTCGCAGCATGACGGGAAAGATAGGGGGCTGGTCCGGAATGGGGAATGGGGAATGGGGAATGGGGAATGGGGAGTGTTAGTTTGGGGTATTCATGAAACGTACTTCGTACTCCCCTACTCTGCACGTGCTGCCAAATGGTGTGCGCGTGGTGATCGATCACGTGCCGTCCCTGGATACGGCGGCCGTCGGATTCTGGATCAAGGCCGGCACGCGAGACGAGCCGAGAGGCAAAGCCGGCGTGGCGCACATGGTAGAACACACGTCCTTTCGGCGCACCCGCACGCGGACGTCGCGCCGGATCGCTCGTGACTTCGAGAATCTCGGGGCCTATGCCAATGCCTACACCACCAAGGAAGAGACCTGCTATTACGTGCGCACGCTGAGCGATCACCTGAAGCCGGTGCTCAACACGCTGGCAGAGATCGTGGTAGCACCGGTCTTTGATGCCGGTGACGTGGAAAAGGAGCGGTCGATCATTACCGAAGAGATCCGCTCGTATGAAGACGAGGCCGAGGAATACATTTTCGACCTGGCCGAACAGCACCTGTTCGGACGACACCCGCTGGGTATGCCGATCGTGGGTACCGCGGACAGCGTGCATGGGCTGACAGCGGAGGATCTTTCCATGTTCCACCACCATCGCTATCATGCGGGCAGTGTGGTAGTTACGGCCTCCGGCAATGTGCAGCCCGCGTTGTTCCTGGAACTGGTCCAGCAGGCTACCCTGCATCTGACCCCGCGGCGCCCCGTGCGCCGACGGTCCACGCCAGCGATCCTGGCTCCGTCCGAGCAGGTCATGGCGTGGAACAGTCAGCAGTCGCATGTGCTCTGGCATACGGCCACAGCCGGCTACCTCTCTTCCGAGCGGGCTGCGTTGACCCTGTTGAATGTGATCGTGGGGGACGGCATGTCGTCTCGCTTGAACGTCCGCATTCGCGAGGCTAACGGCATTGCCTATACC
>JANJTN010000150.1 GCA_024711065.1 bacterium | reverse complement strand
GTCGTTAACACTCCACACGAGTCACCGACGATCACAAGGCGGTGCAGCGGGTCATAATCAAAGACTCGTGGCGTGCATACGGACTGGCCCAGCCAATGAAGGACCTGACCGGTGTAGTGATTCACGAGGCAACCGACACTGTCGCGATGAGAGCGCAGCACGAGTGAGAGGAACTGACTGATGCGCTCGACTCCTCTACCGTCGGAAAACGGCCACGGTGCAGACAGCTCCCATTCTGACGAATGCCTGAAAACGCCAGCCGTGGTCACGAGGGTGTTCGCGTCAACCTGGACGACATCAACGATGGGCGCGCCAAGCCACTCGTCGATCAAGAACCGACCACTTTGCGTGGACAGATCGTAGCTAAAGATCCCAGTGCCGCAGGCAGAAGTGATGTTCGAACCAAATGATCCGTCCACAGAGTAGACACTATCGGATCGAAGTACGATCTCGCCACCTGTCGTTGGACCCGTACGCGAGATAATGGTCAGAAAAGCGTCACTACCAAACGGCGTCTTACTGATCTGTGCGTTGTAATCCTCGTTCCGCGTCTCCACGTCTTCCATCACGGCAGCCCAAGCGTCCATCCGAGAATTGTACGAGATCAAAGACACTCGGTCTGTCTTTTCAGGAAATCCATTATCATAGTTGCCGGTCTTGTACCGGTAGTTACCGACGGAGTCCTTCCAGATAACAGGTCCACTGGTGTCGGTAATCGAGGCTCTTTCGACGAGAAACGTGGACCCGTTCCCATCGTCGATCGGGCTAGGTCTTCTTCCATATCCCCGAAGGTTGACCAACAAACAGCTATCACTGTCTAATGCTAACACTGCCTTGTCGGCTCTCGGCATTGGTGCGAACCACATTGAATACCCATCGCCATACACCGAGTAGAGTGTTGCCCTCATGAAAAGCCCGTTATCATGAGGTGCGTTGTCTCGGGCAGGACACGAGGTGACAGACAGGACCCGACCATCGGTCTCGAGACCAACGATGCCGTCGGCTGCCAGCTTACGTGTCAGGATGGCTCCTTTGGGCCGATGAAATGTGAGCACTGGGCCAATCACTGATGATGTTGCTCCCGTTGTGGTGTCGACGATCTCGAGTGTGACGCGGTGCGACTGCGCGTGTTCAGATGTGAGTACCCATGCCATCCCCTCCTTCCTCCTTTTCCACGGCCGGATCACCATGGACGAATCGCCCCATGTCATGCGAACGAGATCGTAAGGCTGCCCCGTGAAGATGTGTGGCTGTATCGTGACAGACTGGTAGATCCTCGCAGAATCGTCGGATAGCTCAACCCACATGGTATCGGCTACTGAAGCCCGCGGTGCCGCATATCGCCTCAACCACGTCGGCCCATGGAGGAACAGAACGCCGTGACTTGGGTGTGCATAGGCATAGACACTGTCTCTTTGTTGGTAGGAGATCGTATCGATCACGGCAAGGCGGGACGCCGTAGCAATGTCATAGAGGACAACCTTGCAGGAACCATCGATGTTCGTGCGGTCTACAGCTACAACTGTGCGTGATCCCTCATACACGCCCACGACATGAATAGCTGGATCGATGGGGAATCCGTCTCCAAAATTTGCGAAGTCGTCTGCGGGGGCTGCACCGACCCTCCATACTACGTCTCGATTTGTCGGCCCTTTGACGGTGTCGCTAAAAATGACCGGTCCATTGGCCCCAGTTACAAAGCATACACTGACGCTGCGTCCTTCTTCCGCTTTATCTGAGCTCCAGTGGAACAACCTACGGCTTTGGCCATCGAAGAAACGATTGTGGTAATAACTCGATGTTGATGTAAAATGCTGCACATACGAGGCAGAATGTACTGCGAATGCTTCACCATCTCCACTTACCCACAGCTCCCCCGGTTTACTTCCCACCGTATGGACGGTATCGCGCGAGGGGTCATAGAAGGCAGTGTGTCCTGTTTCCACCAGCCTAGGACCATCAGAGATATTCTCTATAACACCATAGAGAAGATAGTTTTTACTAGGCGTCCACATGAACCGGTGAGTGAAAGATGTAAGAACTCCAGAGAAGTACGTCGGAAGGGTCGATAACTCCAGAATGGGATCCGACACTCCACCCGTGATCGCATCAAGATGGCGGATCTGGAAGTAGGCCTTCTCGGGCTGCACTACAGAGTCATAGGTTACCGTAACCAACTGGCGACCATAGATGGATACGCGACGCCCCAGCCACTTATCTGCATATTGTCCTACCAGTTTTGGAAGCTTGAGGGTATCTCTTGGAGAGCCGGTCAGCGAGTCGAGCAGCACGATGGTGGAATCGGTCTCTGCTCTGACGACCACTCCTCCATCGAAGGAATAGATCACTGGCACTCGTCGTTCAAGTGCAATGGTCCACATAGGTTCGAAGCCCTGGCCCCATACTGGTGGAAGCGAGGTCAGCAGACCCAGCAACACCACAATACTCCCGCATGCGGACAGGCTCACTCCTGGGCCTGAGTTTCGGCTTGGCATCATGACAGTTACTCCAGAGAACGTCAGGGCTAAAGCAATGGTGCTGGAACCATCGAACGATTGGCATCCGATCCGATCAGAGCGGATCGATGTCCGCCAGGGGCCAGTCTAATGGTGGTGTACCATGGATGGTAGTGTACCATGGATGGTGCTGGAATAGCCCCCAGTGAACCCAAGGCGTGACCGGTCGTCAGAACCAAAGTTACCCGGCAAGCTAGCTTCCCCGGCAACTCACCCGGCAAGCTAGCTTGCCGGGTGATTTTTGACGAATGTCTTCTTGTGCATCCGATGGATCACATTGGCAGCGTTCAAGTGACCGATGAACGTGCCGAGGAAGAGCTGGCTGTTCCGATAGCCATAGCGATCCTGCGAAAGACCTTCGACCTGGTGAGCCACCGCAGTTTCGACGTAGTCGTTGATGCCCTCCAGCAGGGCTTCGAGATCTTTGATGCGATCCTTGTTGTCGGACTGCAACTCCTTGTCGTAGCCAGACACCAGCGTGCTGAAGTGACGGAGGAAATCGGCCTGATGATCATCCAGGGGATGGTGTAGGTTCAGGACGTGGATCGCCGCGGCATCCACGGCCGCACGGATCTCGGCGGTCAGCTCGCGGCGGCGCACAAAGTACTCCAACACCGCCTTGCCGGAGGCGATATGCTGCAGGTCCAGCGTCCGCAGCTGGTCGGCCACCAGGTTCTGGAACTGGGCATTGCGTTCTTCTTCTTTGGCAATGCGTTTGGCAAGCCCCTTGATCGCCTTGGCGTCCTCTTGCAGAATGGCATTCACCAGCGTTGCTACCAGTTCGGCGTAATCGGCACTGATGGACCGCACCTTGGCGTGCAAGGCGCGCTTCACGTCATCGGGCTCCATCAGCGTCCAGTCCTCCGGAAGTCCCAGATCCATGGTCACCTCGGCATCGGTCTCCGTGAAGCGATTCACCAGGTAGATGCCCAGAACCACCAGGGCGATCACCAGTGCAACACCGACGGCCGAGAAGGAATAGACGATCACGCCAAAGATGGCCGTGAGCGTCATGGCCGACAATGCTGTGAAGAACCAACCTCCGACGACCGTAAAGACGCCCGACACGCGATAGACAGCGCTATCGCGGTTCCACGCCCGGTCGGCCAGCGAGGTGCCCATCACCACCATGAACGTCACGTACGTCGTAGAGAGCGGAAGCTTGTTGGCCGTTCCCAGGGTGATCACCACCGCCGCTACCATCAGGTTCACCGAGGCACGGATCATGTCGAAGGCAGGGGGCTGACCGTCCTTCGCCCCCGGGAGTTTTGGCCGAACCAGCGTATAGCGCCGGTCGATCGCCTGCCGGAGGAAGGTCGGGACCAGTCGTGCCACCGCTGAAGCAAGAAAGCTGAAGAGCCGCACGACTCCGCGCGCCAGATCATTGCCGCGGAATCGTTCCACCGTCTCGACCTGCCGGCTGAGTTCGACCGACGTGCTGATCACGTTTCGAGCCTTCTTGGAACGCCACAAAGTGGCCACCATGATCAATCCGGCGATGAACAGGTAGAGCATGTTGGATGGCGAGCCGGACTCTTCGAACGCCGTCATCATGAACGCGTTTGCAGAGCCCCCTGCCGACTGCCACAGCGTATAGGCCTCGAGACCCGCCATCGGCACGCCGATGAAGTTCACCAGGTCGTTACTGGCAAAGGCCATGGCCAGGGCAAAGGTGCCGAACATCGTGATCTCGCGGAACGGATCGAAGTGTTCGTTGCGACCGCGGATCAGGTAATAGAGCACGGCTCCGACGAAGATGCCGCCATAGAACAGCAGCGCATGGTCGCTGATGGACGTCAGCACGGCATGGTCGCGAAGGGGCGAGTTCTTGAGTCCCTTGGACAGGATGAAGTTCAGGATCACCACGATCGACACACCGCCGAAGAGCGGTCCACCCACCTTCATGTAGCGCTTGTAGTCAAAGGTCATCAAGGCACGCATCAGGAACTGCACCAGCCAACCGCCCGTGAAGGCCAGGGCAACGGACACGAAGATGGCCAGGATCACCGTGATGGCTTTGTCGCCGTTCAGGAATGTGAACCACTGGTTCACCGGCATGCCCGCATGCCACAGCTTCATGAAGGACACGGCCAGTGTGGCGCCGAGCAGTTCGAACACGATGGAGACGGTGGTGGACGTTGGCAGGCGGACGGAGTTGAAGAGATCCAACAGGAACACATCCGTCAGCATCACCACCACATAGATGAACAACAGGTCCTGCACCGAGAACAGCGATGGTGTGAGCATGCCGTTCTTTGCCAGACCCATCATGCCACCGGAGGCGACGGCTCCGACCACCACGCCAATGGAGGCCACCATCATCACGCGCTTGAAGGGGGCTGCCTTGGCACCAATGGCCGACGTCAGAAAGTTGACCGCGTCGTTGGAGACCCCCACGATCAGGTCAAACACCGCCAGGCCCAGCATCAGGACCACGATGGACAGAAAGAAGATCTCCATGTACCCCACCACCTGTTGGTTCAGCGTCGCAAAATACCCTTTCCCCCCCAAGTTGCCGGGGAAGCTAGCTTGCCGGGTGATGTGGGGCGAGGAGCTCGTAACTCCGCACACGGTCTTCGTGGTGCTCCGTGATCGTCACGATCGCGATCTCGTCGCAGCGCGTGGCCTGACGCAGGTGCTCCAGCTGCTGACGGCACGAAGCGGGATCGCCGTGGATCACGGTTTCCCGCCGGAAGGCGGTGATCACGCGTTCCTGGGCGGTAACGTCAAGGGGCTCGCCGCTCGCTGGGAAGCGGACGTTCTGTCCGCGCAGAAAACTCTGCACGAACCACTGCTCCGAACACTGCATGATCCGTCGGGCTTCGGCGTCGGTCTCGCCGCAGAACGCAACCGTGGCCACCATGGTCTTCGGCGCGTCGCAGAAGGCCGACGCCATGAAGGATTGGTGGTAGGCCGTCAAGGCCGCCGTGATGTTCGTGGGATCGATGAACGACCCAAAGGCGTACGGCAGACCCAACGCACCAGCCGTCGAGGCACTGTCCACACTCGTCCCCAGCATCCAGATCTCCGGCGGCGACGTTTGATCCGGGACGGCCACGGCATTTCCGTTGTTCGTGGCCACGCGTTGGTCGGCCAGCATCTGCATCACTTCGCGGACGCGCTCCACAGCCCCCTTCGGATCGTATCCGAGAGCGTTCATCACCCGTTGGTCTCCGCCCGGTGCCCGGCCCAGGCCCAGGTCGATCCGTCCAGGCGCCAACGCCTGTAGCGTGCGAAAGGTCTCGGCGACTTCCAGCGGACGTGCGTGGCCCATCAAGACCCCACCGGATCCCAGTCGGATCCGCTGCGTGATGGCGGCCGCATGCGCCATCATCACTGCCGGTGAAGCGCTGGCGAACGAGGCCGTGGCGTGGTGTTCAGCGAACCAGTAGCGGTGATAGCCAAGCGCATCGGCCCGCTGTACGAGGTCCATGGTCTGGCGAATGGCTTCGGAGGAGGTGGTTCCGTGAACCACGGGACTCTGGTCGAGGATGGAGATCGTCACGATTCGGTAGAGACAGCGATGGAATGTTTCGGTATGTTCGGCCCCGGGGGGGTCACCACCATGAGGAGGGACCATGGTTTCGATCCAGGCGGATGGCTTCTACCATCCGGCGTCGACGGATGACGTTGTAGCACTTGTTCGCAAAGCTCGGCAAGAAGGCGCGGTTCTCCGCGTGAAAGGTGCCGGACATTCCGTTCCACAGGCCATCTATCCGGATGGCTTCCCGTACCGAGATGCGGAGTTCTATGCGCCGTCTCAGGTGTCCGACACGTACTGGCGCAATTTTCAGCCCGTGCCGGTTCCGCCGGGGCAGATCCCGGTCCTGCTCGACAAAATGAACCAGGTGACCTTCGAAGACCAACCCGGTCCCGATGGCACAACACTCCACCTCGTGCATGCCCAGGCCGGTGTCCACCTCGGCCAGGACCCGTACGATCCTACGGAGACCTCTACCTACCTCAACTCGCTGTTCTATCAGATGGAACAGCGCGGATTGTCGCTGAGCGATACCGGTGGCATCTCGCATCAGACGGTAGGGGGCTTTCTATCGACGGGATCCGCCGGCGGCTCTCTGACGTACTCTCTGGAGCCGAACATCTATGCCTTTGAAGTGGTTGATGGCACCGGCGCCGTTCACACGTGCTCTCGAGAAGAGAATCCCGACCTGTTCCATGCCGTTGGCGTGTCCATGGGACTGCTGGGCATCATCACCAAGGTCACCTTCAAAGCCGATAAGCGATTCGACATCGTCGGCAGCGAGCACATTCGTCCGATCGAAGACTACAAGGGGTGGATCGACTTCTTTGGCGACGGCGCAGACAGCCTGACCGCACACCTGAAGTCGACAGAGTATACACGCCTGCTGTGGTGGCCACAGAAAGGCACCAAGAAGATGACGGTATGGGAAGCCCGAAAGATGAAGGACGAGGACTACAAGGCTCCCAATTCGATCGTGCACGACAACAAGAAAGTCTTTGTTGCCAAGCCATATCACGAGGTCCAATGGGACTTCGGCTCTCCCCTGCTCTATGAATACCTCGGCGATGCCTTCTACACCACCGTAGCCTGGTGGCCCACGTACCTGACCAAGTTCATCAGCTGGAACTGGTGGCGCATGTTCGTTCAGTCGTTCATCGAAACCACCTGGTACGGCTGGCTTCTTCCGAAGATCCTGAACGTGTTCGTTCCAACGGACAAAAAAGAGGGATCGAACTGGACGGCACAACACTTCTGGGACACCTGGTGGCGCGGTCTTCCGATGGACAACCAGATGGACGACCGCGTGATGGGCGTGGTCTTCACGGAGATCTGGGTCCCTCTCGAACACACCAGCAAGGTGATGCGCGCCCTCCGCGACCATTATGATCGCAAGGGGCTTGCCGCTACCGGCACGTTCTCCTGCGAGCTGTACGCTACCAAGTCCAGCGAATTCTGGATGAGCCCTTCGTACAAGACCGATGTGTTCCGCGTAGACCTGTTCCTGTCGGCCACCGACACGTTCAACCCCAAAGACTACTACCAGCAATTCTGGGATCTACTTAAGCCGTACCAGTTCCGTACGCACTGGGGCAAATGGCAACCCGGCGACGAAGACAGTGCCTCCGAAAACGAACGCTGGCGCGAGTACCTGCGAGGGAACTACCCCAAGTGGGACGCCTTTCTGGCTCTGCGCGATCAGCTCGATCCCGATCAGATCTTTGTGAACGACTACTGGCGCTCAAGGTTCGGCATTCCAGTACCTAATGGTAAGACGTTGCCGCCACCTCTCGAATGGACGCCCCCCGTCCCCCCACACATGATCAAACAGCTCGGACCCGATGCACCGCCACCGAATAACGCGCTGCTTGTTGGCGCGCCGAGTCTGCCCAAGCCGCCGTTCTATGTGTATCCGGTGATGATCGGCGTTGGAGCCGTGGCCTTTGCGGCGCTGATGTGGATCATGACGATCCTGATCCCGTGGTATACCTGGCACTCCGACATCGCCAAGGTCGTGATCACAGTGATCATCGCCTGTACGGTCGGCGTAGCGTCGGTGATCATGCGCGGGTGGGGCCCCATTGGCGTATGGGTGATCACCTACGGCATGATCATGGTGGGCAACCTCCTGAACGCTCTTACGGGCGATCGGATGTGGGAATGGTTCGCCATCCTCGGGCTACCACTGTGGGTGTCCGCTGCGATCGGCGAAGTCTTCGAATCTGCGCTCGCAGCCAGTTTTGTGTGGTTGGTGGGCAGCAAGCTGTTCAAGAAGTACTGGCCCCAATAACGAGCCCTACAGGCAACTAACCGAAGCCGGGTATCCTTTTACCCGGCTTCGTTCTGTATACGGCGGATCGTACTCCGGGCCGGACATTCCTCGAGATGGTCGTTCACCAGGCCCATGGCCTGCATAAAGGCATAGACCGTAGTTGGCCCTACGAACGACCAGCCCCGTTTCTTGAG
>JANJTN010000144.1 GCA_024711065.1 bacterium | reverse complement strand
CCAGGCCCTCGCCGGCCAGCCGGTGCACGTCTACGACGTTCCCTATATCTCTACCGTTGCCGACGGCGCTGCCGTTGTGCATCACACCATGCATCTCACCACCACCGGCACGATCCAGGACGTGACCAGCGCCGTTCAGGCCTGGTTCCGAGGGAAGGTCCTTAATGAGGTCTTCACCCAGAAGATCACCTCCACCACCTCCTGGAAACTCACAGGGCAATATCAATGGTAATCCTACGCCTCCTGGCCGCGGCCATGGTCAGCCTCGGCCTCCTGGCCTGCACCAACGACCAACAACAGCAACCCGCCGATACGCCGAACGAGCAACCAGCAACCACCGGCTCGGCTGCGGTGAGCGCCGCCGACACGTCGGCCTTCGCAAGCGCTCCAAGCATGACGCTCGAAGAGGCCAACATCACGGATATCCGTCTGAACCTGAAGCAGGGCAACTCGTTCGTGTACAAGGCCACGCAGACGTCCAACAGCCTTCAGGACTCAACACGCGCCGTTACCAACAGCGTGTACATCTACACGATGCGCGTGAAGTCCGTTCGCTCTGATGGCTCCGTGGAAATGGGGATGCGGTACGACAGTATCGGCGTCGACATCAAGTTGTTGAACCCGAGCACCAACCAGGTGCTGATGTCCAGCGTGTATCGCTCGGGCGACTCGTCTCTGCGCAAGAACCCACAACACGCACAGTTCAACTCGCTGCTTGGCGAAGAAGCCACGGTGATCATCAGCCCGAAGGGCGAGATCCAGGAGATCAGCGGCCTCTCGCCAATGGTGAACAATCTGCTGAAAGCAGCGGGGCCTCAAACTCAGCGTCAGCCCGACGAGAGCACCAAGGAGAAGATCCAGCAACAGATCGAGGCGGCCATGTTCGCCACGGTGGTCGGTCAGCAATTCGTTCCCTATCCCCAAGAGAAGCTCGACGCCAAGCAGTCCTGGGTACGCGAGCAAAGCACACCGATCGGACAGGCGTTCCATGTGGACTCCAAGACCACCTATACGATCAAGGACGTCAAGAATGTAAATGGCCACAAGGTGGGCACCATCGATGCCAAGTTCTCCGGCGCGATCCGCCTTGGGACACCTCCTCCGGGCGCTACCACCAAGCTGGTCCTGAATCGCTCGAAGATCACCGGCTCCTCTGGCGCCGTGCTGGACCTGACCACAGGCATGACCGTTCGGAAAAACAATCTTGTGAAGATGGACGTGGTAGCCACCGCTTCGGATCCGGAGTTCGGACGTTCGAAGAGCCTGGCACAGGTCCAGGAAACCCAATTCGTGATCGAACTGATCCGATAACTCGCCTATGGCACGCAACAAGGTCGACCTTCGACAGGTCTTTCTTCCGCAGGATGCTATCGCCTTCGTTGTGATCGCGATCGGCCTGTTCATCGCCTTGTTCCTGGACGAGATGGCCGTACGCCTGATCGGCGTCTGTATCGCTGTCCTCGGCGGCGTAGCACTGTTCATGATGGTGTCGCCCCGCCTCACGGACCTCTCGGTCAAACGTCCGCCGCGCCCCACAGAGTCGCCCTCCTTTCAATCCGAGACCCACGTCGATCCACTCAAGAAGAGTCAGGTCTTTGACCGAGCCGCCTATCAAGAGAAGTTCGGCGCCGAAGATGCTTCGGGTGAACAGGTCGTGGACGAGCGGCAGACCGCCCTTTTCCCCGAGATGATCAACGAAGCCGAGAGACGGACACACGAACAAGCCCCCTCCAGCCCAGATCTGCTGGATGGAACCAAGGAGCTTGGCGACGGTGCCTCGTCCGTGCGCATTGTGAGCGTTCGCGGACCCAAGAAGGACCGCGCCGCCGAACCACCGCTGACCATCAACAGTCGGGCAGCCCAACGCGCCGCCGAGCTGCAGGCGATGGCAGGGGGCTCGTCGGCAGGTACCAACGAGTCCTCGGCGGAGCCGGTGTCCGACCCAACGCCACGTTCCACGCCGCCATCCGAGCCCACTATCCCGACCGTGGTGACCGAGGAGATCCAGTTGTCGGACGATGTGATCGTACGTCCCCGCAGCTCCGATAGCAAGCCCTTCGTACCGCCACCCACACCGCCGGCCGAACCTCGTTCAGACGCTCCTTTCGAGGAGTCGGCAGGTGATGTCGACGAAGCCGATGCGGCAGTTCCAGCGGTAGCCGCCTCGGCAGCCGCTCGGCCCCGCGTAACCATCACCCTGGCCGACGAAGAGGCCAGTGTTCCTGCTCCCGCCCCTGTGAGCCACAAGCGGCGGCGGTCCGAGATCAGCGTGTCGGCCTTCATGGCCGATGAAGACGAGGAGATGGAGTCATCTGAAGAGCCACGCAAGGAGTTCGACTACCTGGTGAACCGCGTGCTGATGGTGATCCGCTCGGCCACGATCGCTCGCACGGCAGCGTTCTTCTGGTACAACCGCGAGAAGCAACAGCTGGTCCTCGAAGCCAAGATCACCGACGTCGAGGACCACTTCACGAAGAAGCGGAAGATCCAGGTTGGGCACGACGTGATCAGCCAGATCGCGCGGGAGGGACGTCCGGAGATCTTGACGCAGATCAGCCCTGCCGCAGAACTCGACCTGTTGCCGTACTATCAGTTCAAGGCTAACACCGCTTCGTTCGTTGGTGTGCCGGTGTACTTCAAAGGCAACGTGGTTGGCGTGCTCTGCGCCGACGCCGCCGAGGAAGATGCGTACACGGATGTGACCGTGGGCTTCTTTGGTCACTTCACCAAGCTGATCTCCGGTCTGGTCAGCTCCTATACCACCAAGTTCGACTTGCAACAGGCCGCTCGCACACTGGATGCGATGCGCACGTTCAAGTCGATCATGGACGAAAGCTCCGACACGGAGTCCGACGTGGTGCAAGCGCTCTTCGAGACCGCTGTGCGCCTGATGGATGTGAGCACGATCGGCGTGTGCATGTTCGATCGAACCAAACGTATCTGGACCATTGCCGACGCCCGATCGGTCTACTCGGACTACCAGGAACTGGTTGGCAGCCCCATCGATCTGGATCAGGCCCTGATCGGCGAGTGTATCAAGTCCGGCGAGGTCCTTACCGTGACCGACCCGGATATGATCAGGGTGTCTGCAGACGAGTACAGCCTCCGTGGCGGACAACTGGTCTGCATCCCTCTGCGTTCTGCGCGCCGAACCTATGGCGCACTCTATATCGAGAATTCGGAAGCCTCCCTGAGCCAGCAAGACATTTCCATCAGCGAGCAGATCGGCGACCTGGCCGGCGATGCCCTGGAACGCATCCGCTCTACCGAGCAATTACAGCAGGGGGCTCTCCTGGATGTTGGCACGGGGCTGCTGAACAAGGAAGGCGTAGAACGCCGACTGCAGGAAGAGTTCGCTCGTTCTATGGACTACCAGGTGCCGCTCACGGTATGTCTGGTAGAGATCGATGGAGCGTTCGATGCCACGAAGCGTCAGGCAGTGCTCGATCGGATCATTGAGCGCATTCGTCAGCAGATCCGCGACTACGACGTGGTTGGCCGGTACAACGAGCAGTTGATCGCCATCGGCCTTGTGGCCTACCGAGCCCAGGAAGCCCAGTTCTGGGCAGAGAACCTCCGGCGAGAGATCGCTAGCACACCGATCGAGGTCGAAGGCAAACGCATCACGTCTACCATCTCCCTCGGTCTGGCCGAGGCTCGCCCCAGCGAGTCCTGGGAGTCGCTGATCGCAAATGCTACCACGGCGCTTGAGGCCAGCACACGGCAACAGAACAAGGTTACCGTGTTCAGTTAGCCCCGTCGGTGTCTTCGCCAAGTGTCGAGAAACGGGCGACCACCGGACAATGGTCGCTGACCAGTTCAGCCACCTGCGGGCTGAGGTACTCAAAGTGATTCTCCGTGCGCTCACTGCCGGCGATCAGGCGCGAGGCGGCCTGGGTAGAGACCACCACGTGGTCGATCACACTCCAGTTGCGGTTGCGGCAGCTTACCAGATCCCTGGTCACGAATCGCAGCTCGTCGCTCGATGTGAGGGGGCCCAACGTGGCGTTACGAGCCCGACCCGGATAGTCGTTCAGATCTCCCGTGATCACCACGTCCAGTTCCGTGCCGTCCTGGAGCACACTATCCGCCCACGCTCGGAGGACGCCGGCCTGGCGTTCCCGGATGGTGCGGGACGCATCGAGCAGGGCGGCTGTACTGTCAAAACGCGATGTGCTCTTGAGGTGCACAACCACCTGCACCCAATCGAACGCCCCTTTACGGCAGGCCAGCACAAGTCCGGGACGAAGGCGCTGCGGCTGGTCGAACTGTAAGGCCGTGAGCTCGCTAACTCGCTGAACATCCACGTCCGCACGGTAGATCACGCCAACGCGTTGCTGGTTGCCGCCGCTGGAAACCATACCTCGATAGCCGTCCAGATAGCGCAGGACCTTGTCCAGTGCCGCCTGATTCTCTACTTCCTGTACGGCCAATACATCCGCCCCACTTTTGATCACGATGTCGGCGATCCGCAAGTAGTCCTGATCCGTGCGCGGCTTGCGATCGTCTGCGCCATCACCAAGCCACTCCATGTTGAAGGTTCCGATGGTAACAGTGGTCTCGGGTGCACCCTGTGGCTGCGCGCACGAAAGCAACGCGAACGCGATGCCCGTAACCAGTACAAGGTGGATCCGCATCATCGTCCGGTAAGCACGGCTTTGGCAATGTGACCGGCGATCTGCGGGTTTTCCTTAAGTCGCCGAGTGGAATAGCCGTACCAATCTTCGCCGAAGGGCACATAGATCCGCATCTTGTAGCCCTTGGCGATCAGGTCATTTCGACGGTCCTCGCGCACACCCAGGAGCATTTGAAACTCGGTGGATCGCGGTGCGCGACCACGCTCGGCGATCACATTCTCCGCGTCTGCGATCAAGGCTTCGTCGTGTGTCGCGATACGTACGTCTGCTCCACCATCCATCAACTGCCGCAGCAATCGGCGGTAGTTGGTGCGGATCTCGTCAGCCCCTTTGAACGCGACCGCTTCGTCTTCCACATAGATCCCCTTGCACAGCCGAACGCTCGGCGTGTACTCGAGTAGTGAGGCGATGTCGGATTCGGATCGTCGTAGGTAGGCCTGGATCACCACGCCGACGTTGTCGAATCCATCGGCGCGCAGACGTCGATAAAAATCCAGGGTCACATCCGTATACGGTGTGTTCTCCATATCCATGCGAACGAACACCCGGCGTTCCTTGGCCTGGCGTACGATCTCGGTCAGGTGTTCGAACGCGAAATCACGATCGATATCCAGTCCCAGCGAAGTCAGCTTCACACTCAGATACGCGTCGAGGGCGTTGTTGTGGATCGCATCGACCACGGCTCTGGACATGCCGGCCTCGTGGACAGCGCGATCGCGAGACGACACGAACTCGCCGAGCACGTCGATCGTGGAGGATGCACCCAGGGTCATCAGGTTCCGGGTGGTAGCCACTGCGTCTTCGAGAAATGGCCCGGCGATGTATCGCCGAGCCACACTCTTGATGATGCTCTTCGGGATGATCGGCATGGTGCCGATCACAAGCTTGCTGAACAGTCCCATGCTGATCTATGGTGCTGCGTTTGATGTGGAGGAATTACCGCGTGATCACCAGTGGAGCGTCCACCATAGCGCCACCGGCGCGAACCACCAGACGGTAGGCACCAGCGGTCAGCTGCTCAACCGGAACCGCGATCGCGGCCGTACCAGCCCCATTCAACACCTGTCCGCTCACAAGCGTGATCGAGGCGCCTCGCTGGTCTACAACGATCAGGTCCACCACGGCCGGCGCGTTATGCTGCACCGTTACCACAGCCGTGCTGGATGCCGGGTTGGGTGTGACGCTGACGATCGACATGCGAGTGGCACCAGCCTCTTCATCCTGCACGGATACCACACCCGTGCATTCCTTGATCGTGAGTTCGTTCAGAGAGGCCAAGACCGAGTCCGTGGTGGATTCCACGATCCGCAGCTGCACCTTGGTACCAACGGCCAGGCTGCGCATGGACGAATGGATGCTGAAGAGCTCTGTCTGACTGACCGGCACGGTAACGGCGGTAACGGCTCGTTCCCAGGTGGCACCGTTATCCGTGGAGTACTGGATGCGGATACGGTCTACGAAATCGCCGTACCACCGGAACTGATTTTCGAAGTTGTTGCACAACTCGCCCCCTTCACCCGGTATACGCAGGTCGAGATAGGCATTGCCGATGGCAAAGGCTTCGCTGGAGGCCTGGATAGAAGTGTTGGCCGCAACCGTAGCGCGGACCCGGGCATTTGCCGTGGCATCGTCCGGCACGGTCCACTCATAGTTCAGGTCCGTCACGCCGTTCATGATCGGCTTCCAGGTGCCATCACCGTTGTTGTACTCCAGGTTCACGGCGCCAATGGAATTGTCGTTCTTGCGCATGCGGATCGTATAGGGATAGCCGATCCCCAGACGCTCGCCGCCGGCCGGAGCCATGAATTCGATCGGGACTTCGATGGAATAATTGGCAATGGACAGCGCGAATACCGAAGGATCCGACGCATCAGAGATACGGATGGTCACCTGCGGCGCTCCAACCGCCGGAAGCGTCCACACGAACTGGCTATCCACCGCCGGCAGGTTGGCCGTAATGGGCTTCCAGTTCGTTCCGCCGTTGGTGCTGTAATCCAGGTTCACGCGATCTACCCGCGACGACACGAACTTGATCAGCACATTCGAGCCACCCTTGTACTTTTCCGAGCCGCGCGGCGAGGTGATGCTGACCACTTTTTGAGGCGGCGGTGCTACGCACGGCGCTGATTCGAGCCACGTGCGCATCCGCTCCGACACGCGAGAGCCGAACGTGAGCGGAGTGCTGCTGCCGTTCACCAGGTGGCAATAGGACATGATCGTGCCGGGACGCACGCGGCGTCCGGTGTTGAAGCAGGCATCGGTATTGTCGCTCTGGAGCTGGCAGGTGTCTACGGGCGGGCTCCAGTAGCAGTTGTGCGTGTGCGGTGCACCCACGTTGTGACCGATCTCGTGGGCTGCCACGAACACGTCCCACACAAAGGCGTTGCGCGACGTTGGGTCGCCCGGCAACTGCGACGGTGGGGTCAGGTCCACGGTACTCACACCAAAGCCACCCCGGTACTGGCGGTTACACATCTTGTCCAGAAACGCGATCCCGCCCACATACAAGCCCCCTACCGGCTTCTTGCGCGTATAGAGGTGGGCCACGGTGCGATCCACCGAGGTATAGCCGGCAGCCCAGTCCTGACTGAATTCGTCGAGCAGTTCGCCGGGGGCGGCACCGTCGTAGAAGTAGTACGACGGAGCGTCGACCGTGTGGACGAGCATGTAGGAGATGAACATCCGCGTGCGGAGGTCTTCCTCGTAGGCTTGCGACATGCTGGCAACGATCTTGGCAAAGTGCTGAACGATCTGTTCGTCGTCGTATCCGCGCAGTTTGAGGGTACTGTCGATGTCTTCCCGCAGCACGATCGCAACCTTCAACTCGAGGAGATCGCTGGACTGCATCTGCTCGCCCTTTTTCAAGCTGGAGGGCATCGCCATACGGGTCACAATGCTCTTCTCATCCTCGGGCAGGTCGGCGGTGCCGCAGACGAAGTTGGTCAGGGCCATGCCGTCGGGAGACGACATCTCGTCCGAGAACACGTGCGGCGAAGCGCCTTGTTCGTGTCGCATGTCCCAAGCACGGGAGATCACCGTACGGTCGCCACTGGCGTGCTGAATGAAACCAGCAAGATCGCCTTCTGAGTAGTGCAGCGAGACCCAGGTATCCGGGTCGCCATTCACGGTTCCCTTGTAAGACTGGATCGGTCGCA
>JANJTN010000137.1 GCA_024711065.1 bacterium | reverse complement strand
TCGATGTTATCCCCCTGGAATCGCTCTATGCCCCTTGTGATCCTTCGAATGCTGTGTTGTTTGTTCGTGGCGCCGATCGCCGCGACCCTCGAGCGTGCCCAAGCCGATGTGGTGCCAACGGCAACGTATGTGTCCGTACCAGGTACTGAGCCCACCGAGCACCCGCTGAACATTTCGCGCATGGACCTCGATGTGAGGTTCTCGCCGTACCAGGGTTTGGTCCAGGGGCGCGTGGTGCACACCTTTACGGTGTTGCAGAATCACGTGGACTCCTTGATCTTCCATGCGATCGGGATCAGGATCCTGCAGACAACGCTGAACGGCCGTCCCGCCCGGATCACGCAGACCGATTCCGTGGTAGTGGTACACTGCGAGCCCCCTCTCATGTGGGACAGCACCGGAACGGTCACGTTCACATACGAGGCCACGCCCCGAAAGGGGCTCTATTTCGTGGGGTGGCAGGATCCGAGTGGACGCATGCCGCGGCAGATCTGGACGCAGGGGCAGGCCTTCGATCATCGGCACTGGATCCCGATGTACGACGACATGAACGACAAGATGGTCACCACCACCACCACGACGTTCGATTCGCTGTACACGGTGGTCTCCAACGGAGACCTGCGCCGCGTGGAGTCCAATTCCGACGGTACCAGGACGTGGCGGTATGCGATGACCAAGCCGCACTCCAGCTATCTGCTGATGATCGCGATCGGGAGGTACGACACCACCTTGCTGCACAGCGCCAGCGGGGTGCCCTTGGAATGTTATTGGTATACGGGACGTCCGGAGACCGTTGGCCCAACGTACAAGCAAACCGCGGAAGCGATGGACTTTCTCGAACGCGAGATCGGCATCCCCTATCCCTGGGGGATCTACCGCCAGGTGCCGGTTGCTGATTACATCTTCGGCGCCATGGAGAACACTTCGGCCACGATCTTCGGCGACTTTTACCTGAAGGACGAGCGCGGTCAGCTGGATCGCGACTACGTGAACACCAACATTCACGAGATGACGCACCAGTGGTTCGGCGATCTGATCTCCGGTCGCAGCCGCACACATCTGTGGCTGCAAGAGTCGTTCGCAACGTACTACCCACATCTCTACCAGCGCTCCTACAAAGGCGAAGAGGCCTTCGAATGGAGTCGGCGCCACCTGCACGACCAGGCCCTCCGGGCCGGCGAACGCGACCGTCTGCCGATCGTACACCCCGAAGCCGGTGGTGCCCGCTACTATCCGAAAGGGGCTGCGGTGATCGATATGATGCGCAGCACGTTCGGCGACGCCGAGGTTCGGCGCGTGATCCGGCATTACCTCCAGCAGCATGCCTTTGGGCTCGTGGAAACCAACGATCTGTACCAGGCTTTCCAGGATACGCTCGGCCTGTCTCCGCGCTGGTTCTTCGACCAATGGTTGTACCGCGGTGGAGAGCCCCATTTCAAGATCACCACCCGCTCGGTCGTGACCAATGATCTGAAAGGGGCTTCCCAGGCTACCGTGGTCGACATCGCCCAGATCCACCAGGTTGATCCACTCACCGGCTATTTCCGCATGCCGGTGAGTATTCAGGTGTGGTATGAGGACCGGTCAAGCGACAGTGTGAGAGTGTGGGTGGATGGACCTCATACGTCGGCAACCATTCCCAATCCGGAAAACCGGAACGTGGCGTTCGTTCTGTTCGACCCGGGATCCACCGTCCTGAAGCGGGTGTCGTTCGAGCGTTCAAGCGAGCAGCTCCTGGCGCAGCTAGACCACGCGCCTCACATGATCGATCGGTACGACGCACTCGTAGCCTTGGGTGCTATGTCGTTGCCGGACATGGAGATGCTGGATATGCTGGAAGGCGTCATGGACCGGGAGTCGTTCCACGCGATGCGGTCCGAGGCCGTACGCCAGGCGATCCAGTTGGTGAACAACGGCACCACCCATGCTTGGGCGCTGGTTGAAAAGGGGCTCAAGGACCCGGAGGTCGAAGTCCGGAAGTCGACCCTCCGGCACCTACCCCTGGTTCCGAACCGCCTGAAAGAAACGGTCGAAGGCCTACTGGCAGACCCATCGTTCGGTATCGCTGCAGAGGCCCTGCGCAAGCTGGCACGCTCGTTCCCATCGGATGTTCCCGGCTATCTCAAACGCCTTTCCGGGGTACGGTCTCCGCATGCTCAGATCGAGATCGAGTGCGCCTATCTCAAGGCATCGCAAGGGGATACGGCGTCTGCCAGCCAGTTGGCCGACTTTGCCGGTGTTGGATTTGAGTTCATCACCAGACAGAACGCCATGGATGCGATCAAGCGGCTGGGACAGCTCTCCGTGCCCAGTGCCAAGGCCCTGTTGTCGGCTCTCTTCAGTACCAACGGTAGACTTTCAGAACGCGCCAAGAGCACGCTGGAGCACTTTGCCAACGAGGAGCGCTGGAAGGAACTTCTAAGGACCCTGGTGCAGTCCGAGAAGCTGGAACCACCGTTCCGGGCCATGGTCGAACCGCTGATCCGCTGACGTTCTGTAAAAATTGGTGCGGTATTTGCTGTTCCAAACCCGTTGAACCCGGGATCGGGGCGACTGTGGATTGACCTTTACAGGCGCTCGGCCTACGGTTCTTGTGGAAATTCAATCGCTTACGGCGTTTTGTGCGCCGTGGTAGATTCGTATTTTCGTGCTTGCAATTGTGTGGGCGTAGTGTGTCGTATCCGACACAACCCGGTCACAGGGGAGTAAAGAAACCGAAATGAGCTTGAAGAAGAAAAGACATCATCAAACCACACGTGGAGGATTTATGACTCGCAGCGCTACACGGTTCGTGACGTTGCTGGTTGCGATCGTACTGACCGGCGTCAGCTCGGCATTTGCCGGGGTGTCAGTCGTTGGACAGACGTACGACGTGATCAATGGCACCTACAACCCGATCAGCGGTGGCACCGTACATGCGACCGGATCATCGATCGAGGGTTTCGCAACCACGACTTCGATCCCATTCACGATGACGTGGGGTGGTAGCAACTACACCACGCTCACCGTTGCCGGCAGTGGTCAGGTCTGGATCGGCGGAACGTCATCCAACGCCGTATGGGCTTGGACGGCTCCGATCACGGGCGCCACGAACGGCGAGTTGTCGACGACCACCCTGGGCTCCAGCCCGAACCGCATCTTCGTGGTGCAGTGGGCCAATATGACCCGCTCTCCGCAGGGATCGTCGAACGACAGCTACAACTTCCAGATCCGACTCCACGAGAACGGCGATATCGCCGAAGTGGTCTATGGATCGATGAACGTCACGGCTGCGGTTTCGCCGCAGATCGGTGCTCGCAATGGAAGCCGTACGACGGAGCTTACCTCCCAGTATGGATTGAACGACTGGACGCGTCCGCACGTGAACGCCGGCCGTTCGGTTGCACTGGATGGTTGGGCACCGGCTTCGGGATTGTCCTATCAGTTTTCCGATCCGGGTGGATTCGACGCTGCCGTCACGGACCTGCTCAATCCGACGGGCAAGTTCAACGCCGGTCAGAGCCTGACCGTTCGTGTTGAAGTGACCAACATGGGTGCCAATCCGATCGACAGTGTGACGGTGAACTGGTCGGTGAACGGTGCTAACCGCACACCGGTGAAGTACTACGCCAATCCGGCACTGCAGCCGGGTGAGTCCGTGATGGTTCAACTTGGTACCGTCAGCTTTGGTGCTACCACCTTCAATACGGTAGTGGCCTGGACCTCCGGTCCGAATGGCGCAACGGATGCTAATCCGGGTAACGATGCTCACGCCAACTATCTGGCACCTCGCGTTCAAGGCACGTTCAACGTTGCTCAGAGCGGTGCCAATAATGTGTTCCCGTCCATTCTCCGCGCCCTGCGCCACTTCGAAGTGGCCGGCCTGAGCGGTAATGCCACGGTACGCATCTGGAACGGCAACTACAACGAGCAGATCCTGGTTCCGACGATCGACGGTGGCCATACGGTTACGCTGATCGCTGCCGATGGCAATGAGCCGGTGATCACCTGGACGCCGTCGAATAACCCGAACTGGAACTTCAGCTTTGAGCGTGCGACGCACCAGGCATATCTCTTCGACAACGCTCGCGTTGCCTTTGAGAACCTGGAATTCCGTCTGACCAATGGTCTGAACTGGGGTGGTTTCGTGTTCGGAGACGATCACAGCACGTCGTCGATCAAAGGATGTACCTTCACCGGCCCGCAGAACTTCCTTACGCAGACCAACCCCACGGTTGGTGTAGTTCTGCTTGGTGGTACGAACATGGTGATGAACTCCTCGTTCACCAACCTGTATCGCGGCCTGTACATCAGCTCCAACGACCAGCAACACGTTACCGGTAACTCGTTCGGCAATCTTGCCGATCGTGGCATTGAAGTGCGCTCAGCCAGAATGCATGTTGCCGACAACATGGTGGAAGCTTCGGACGGATCCACGCAGTTCTACGGAATTCTGGCGATCGGTGCCGGCATGGTCGAGCGCAACAACGTTGCTGCCGACCTGTCGTCTCAAGCCAACAGCGTGGTCTATGCCATGCTGATCTCGTCGGAAGACTCGTATTCGATCTACCAGGACGGACTCACGGTTGCCAACAACATGATCTCTGCAGCAGCATCGAGCATTGCAGTGGGTCTGCAGGCAGAGTCGTACTCCTATAGCCGTGCTGCCTGGATCTATCACAACTCCGTGAACATCACCGGTACCGCCGGTATTGGCGGATCGGCAGCCCTGCTGTCCCTGGGTGGCTATGCAGACTTCAACATCGTGAACAACATCTTCCATAACGCCGGCACGGGAACCAACGGTGGTGTTGCGGTGTGGCATGATGGTGTAGACATTGCGATCAGCGACTTCAACAACCTGATGACCACCGGGGCGTATGTTGGTGTGTACGACTACTTCTACATCCCACGCGATGCCGGTGCCAGCCCACTGGCTAGTTGGCGCTCTGCCACCGGACGCGACAACAACTCTTCCAGCGTTGCTGTGAACTTTGTTGGTGGTGCCGACCTGCACCTGCTGCAGATCGACAACCGCCTGTTCGGTTCCTCGTCGCTGAAGGCTACGATCCCCACGGACATCGACGGTGAGACCCGCACGATCCCCTACATGGGTGCTGATGAGGTCTTCCCGTCCGTCCGCATCATCGAACAACCGATCAGCCGTTACGCCTGTCTCGGCGAAGGCTTCCAGCTGTTGTGCATCGCCGATGTTACGGCTGGCGCAACGGTCACCTATCAGTGGTATAAGGACGGCGTGAAGCTGGTTGGTCAAACCGGTGCCATCCTGCCGTTCGGCAGCGTGGGCTACGGTGCCTCTGGCGTGTACACATGCGAAGTGATCGCGACCGACGGATTCAACACCACCGCCGTTATGTCCGACCCGGCTTCGCTGATCGTGGTGCGTAACACCGAGATCACCATGCAGCCGATCTCGCAACCGACCGCCCCGGGTGGCACGGTAGTGCTGGAAGTTGCTGCCGAAGCCATCGGTGCTCCGACGGACTTTGTGCCTTCGTATCAGTGGAAGAAGCGCTATTGGGACGTACAGTCCAACTCCTACATGGAGCGGAACATCGTCGACAATGGTCGCATCACCGGATCGCAGTCGTCCAAGCTCACGATCCGCGACATCGAAGACACGGATACGGCCGACGTCTACGTTTGCACGGTCACGGGTTACTGCGGCGAGGCTACCTCGAAGCAGGCTCGCATCTTCTTCCCGACGGTTGCCGCTTCGAACAATACGCCGAACGCTTGCGTGGGCGGTACCATCCAGATCGAATGCGCTGTGGTGCCTTCGGTGATCCAGGGCTCTACGGTGTCGTACCAGTGGTACTTCAACGGTGCTGCCCTGAACGATGGTGGCGACATCAGCGGCTCGGACTCCAAGGTGCTCACGATCTCCAACGCTCAAACCGCCAACAACGGTCAGTACTACTGCCTTGCGACGTATTCGGGTGTAGGAACGAGCATCGCTACCAACACGATCGATGTCGACCTTGGCGTGGCACCGTCCATCACCGGTCAACCAACAGGCGCTACCGTCTGCGTTGGCGAAATGGTAACGATGACGGTCGCAGCCGACGGTCAGAACTTGTCCTATCAGTGGATGAAGGGTTCGACGGCCGTTCCGGGTGCCGTTGGTGCATCGTACGAGATCGCTGCAGCCTCGGAAGCCGACGCTGGTTCGTATTCCGTGATGGTCACCAACGCTTGTGGCGACGTGACGTCGGAAACGGTGGACCTCACGGTGAACACTCCGGCTGAGATCACCACGGAACCGTCGGACATCGAAGTGTATGACGGCGACTCCGTCCGCGTAACGGTCGAAGTTTCCGGCACCGAGCCGGTAACGTATCAGTGGTACAAGGACGGCGCAGAGATCGCCGGAGCTACCGAAGCTTCGTACACGGTGTTTGCCTCGGCCTCCGCTGCCGAAGCTGGTGAGTACTACTGCATCGTGACCAACGCTTGCGGTGCCGATACGTCGCGTACGGCAGTTGCCAGCATCGTGGTGGGTGTTGCAGGAGACGACGTCCTGCCGGGCGGCTATACGCTCGGTCTGCCGGCTCCGAACCCGACGAACGATGTTGTGGCCTTCAGCTACAGCGTTCCGTCGGCTCAGGATGTTCGCATCACGATCACCAACATGCTCGGCCACGAAGTGGCAACGCTTGTGAATGGCATGGTGATGAGCGGCACGCACCGCGTAGAGATCAGCGCGCAAGACCTGCGCCTGGCCCCTGGCGCTTACACGTACACCTTCCAGTCGAAGGGTACCGTGGCTGCTCGCCAGTTCATCGTGGTGAAGTAAGCGTCCACTGATCAAAACGATCATGAAACAAGAAAGCCCGCCATTTGGCGGGCTTTCTTCGTTTAGAGACCGGCTGATCTTACGGCAACGGTCAACGCCGGCTGCGACTACCGGAGGTCGATCACGTTCCAACCGGATGGAGCGCTGTAGCGAAAGCGGGCTACATCGATCTTCGGGTTCAGGCGAACCTTCGAGATCCTCCATGTGGTGGTAGCCCCACCCTCGGTCACATCGAGTCGTGTTACGTCTCCCCGACGATCCAACATCAGATCCACGCGCTGGATCCCAATGATCATGGCCGATGGGTCGGGTGGTACAAGACGCACCACGTTGCCCGCTGCCGTCTTCTGCTCAGAGGGCACGTACACATTCAGGAGAACGAAGAAGATCCTGTCGAGCGAAAAGGCCTCGGCCCGTGGGTCGAACGTGTCGATCACCACCGTGCGGGACGAGTGCTGAGCGTTCCAGACGGAGGTGGCATCGCACACCAACGTCCTGTCCGCTGCCTCGATACGATACCGGCCTCCCTTGACCGCCTGTAGGCGTCCGGACAGGACGTCCGACGAGAATTGCAGGTCGATCGATCGCAGGTCCGAGTACCGACGTCGAAACGTCTCAACAAGCCCCTTACCATTCGTCCCGGAAACAAGCGAAGCCGAGATCAAGGGTGTTGCGGCGATCAGGGAAAGAAAGCGTCGGCGATGCATAAGCAGTGGTGCTGGTGGTCGGGTGTGGCTGGGAGCAGTGATGCAGATCGAACGGACGTTAGCGCACCTTTGCGTCGATCTTGCCGCGGGTACCGCTGTACTGCCGTAGCTCGGCATCGATCGAACCGATCGGGATCTGCGTACTGACCTTGATCGGGATCTTGCGATCGTCGTCGGACATCCACATCACGAGTCGGCCCTCGAATCCGAACGGGCTGCCCGACTCGATCACGGGCTCGACCACCACCGTGTTGAAGACACCGGCGTCCACTTCGATCTGCTCACGGCCAAGGATCTTGACCGCCAGATTGTGTGATTCGCGGTCGTGAAAATTCTTCAATCGGATCACATCGCCACGGCGAGCGGATCTCAGGTCTTGCGTTCGAATGAAATAGAAGGCCGACACGATGTCGTGCACAAAGTCCGGAATGTCGAATTCACCCTCGGAGGTACGGGCTTTGTGCTGTACCTGATCGAACACGGCCTTGAAGTTGCGGCTGTAGTTGTTCTCGCGCACAGCCTGCGTGAACTGCCACGGAAAGATGCCGTCGATATCCAGCCACGTGGTGTAGGTGTCTCGCACCTTGTACACGAACTCCAGGTTCTTGTGCGAGCGAACTTCGAACCACACCTTGTAGCACGGACGGTTCTGGACCGTGTACGGGTCCTTGGCTACTTGAAACACGGCTGTGCCGGCCGAAATGAACTTATAGCCCACATCATACTCGAGGCGTTCGCCAAAGCCGAAGGCGCTGTTCTCCACATAGCGCATGGCCGGCGCCGTAGTATCACCGGCTACGCCAAGCGACACGGCCAGCGACAATCCGGCAGCCAGGAGCACAGGTCTGGTAAGGGGCTTGATCATAGGTGTAGGGACGTATGGAACGTCCCCAAAATGTGAAACGCCTCTGAGATGAGGCGCTTCGCTACCTGGTGGGCCCGCCGGGATTTGAACCCAGAACCAACGGATTATGAGTCCGCTGCTCTAACCGTTGAGCTACGAGCCCCTTACGTTGGGGAATGGGGAATGGGGAATGGGGAATGGGGAATGGGGTACACCGCTATCCTACGATTCCCCATTCCCCATTCCCCATTCCCCATTCTCCGATCAATTGAACAACCCAACGAACAAGCCGATCTGGGCACTGAACACGCTCATGTTCAGATCGTCCGGTACGCCGCTGACGGTAGAGGTCCGATTACCCTTCCAGTCGCTCTCGCTGTATTGCCAGTGGTAGGTTGCCGCGGCCCGAAGGGCGATGAATGGCGTGAAGGCATACTCGATATTCAGGCGGGGCATCAGCGTGAGCGTGGAGCGCTCCAATTCCGAGAACATGTTGGGCGAAGAGGCATAATCCGTCCAGGTCCCGGTCTCGACTCCCTGATACGTGGCCAACGTCTGGGTCCCGAAACCAAAGCCCACGCCCGGTAGAATGGCAAGTCCCTTGGTTGGGACAATGGCGTAGTCCACCAGGATGGTGCGATTCGACAGATCGTATTCCAGAGAGCGGTTGCCCAGGGTGCCATCACCAAGATCCACCTTGGTCTTCGTGGACGTCGTGGAGCCGGCGATCCAGCTGAAGCCA
>JANJTN010000135.1 GCA_024711065.1 bacterium | reverse complement strand
AAGAGGACTACGGATCTGTGCTGTGGCAACGTCGTTATCGAACGCCACGATAAAGGCCTTTTGCCAGGTCTGCGTATACCCCGGCAGACTGAACGTCGCCTCAACTCGGTAGGTGCCGCCCACAGCATTGGTCAGGTCGAGGGCACCGTTCGTCCCGGCGAGTGAACCGACGGCCTCGTTGAAGGCATGGGTATAGAGTCCCTGCCCAGTACCGGTACGCGTCATGTTGGGATTGCCACCCTGACGTGCTTCATACACGACATTAGTGCTGGGTACAGGTCCGGTGATCTTGTAGGTAAAGCCCACCGTCATTCCTGTGGACTGACGATACGTGATGGATGGGTTCGGATTACCACCCGTGCCGTCATACACGAGTCCTGCCTCCAGAATACGACGCGGGTCTACATCATCCGGGAAGGACTCTTCGATCCCGATCTGCACGCCCAGGCGGAAGACCGGCCGGTTATAGTACCGATTGTAATGGTCGGTGTCGCAATAGCCCAGTGCATCGATCCAGTAATAGCCGCTGGCGATGTAGCGATAGGTTCCGTTGGTGTAGTTCGGTAGGCACCCCAGGATCTGAACCGATGTTCCGGTCCAGCCGGTTCGGTAAGAGCAAAAATCGATGTACACATCGCTTTCACCATCCCAAAAGAAGGGTTGGTCCAGCTCGAACTCTACCCATTCTTCGGTATTGCCGATCAAGGGCACCTGCCAGCCGCCCTTTTCATAGACCTTGGTATAGCCGCGACGATTGAACGGGTACGGAATGCCCGTATTCCCCTTCCGTTGCGACATGTAGATCGTCATCGTCCGTGGTGCGGCCGGAACGGCCTGACGGGCCTTCACCGAGATGGACGAGATGTTGCCCGCCGGAACGCCGTACGACTTCAAGTCGAAGGCTGAGAGACAGTGCTGGTTGGAATTCGTCCAGTAGTAGTCCGACAGGACGTTGAATCCTGTATACTGGGAATACCATCCCGTGAACGTGTAGAGGTTGCCGCCGATCTCATAATACAACTGCGCAGACGCCGTTGGGATCATGAGCACGGAAAACAACAGCCCCACTGCGAAGGCCGATAGCCTTCGAAGAGTCCCATTCTTCATGTTGAGCTTCCGAAAAATCCGTGGAAAAAGTGAACAGTAAGAACAGAGTTCAGTACAGATTGACTAAAAGTAAACAGAACAACTGTTGGGTAGGTTACGGGGTATCGCGCCTTTTTTTCGTCATATTTTGGCGGATCAGCGATCAGTTGTCAACACGAACGAAGAGGATCTCCCTTTGCAGCCCAGTACTCCCGCAGTTTACGATGCGATCACGGAATCGACGGCGGTGATCGAGCAACGTTCTCACGTCCGACCGCGCATTGGGATCATTCTCGGAACGGGGTTGGGCGGTCTAACGGAAGATGTTGATATTCATGATGTTATTCCCTATTCAGAGATCCCGTCGTTCCCTTTGAGTACCGTCGAGTCCCATGCCGGACGGCTGATCCTGGGCACGCTTGGCGGGGTCGAGGTTGCCATCCTGCAAGGAAGATTCCACCTGTATGAGGGGTATTCTGCAGCGCAGGTCGCCTTTCCGGTGCGGGTTCTTCATCGTCTCGGAGTTCAGACGTTGATCGTGTCCAATGCCTGCGGCGGTCTCCATCCCCTCTATCGCCGTGGCGACGTGATGATCATGGACGACCACATTAACCTCCTTGGCGACAACCCTCTGATCGGCCCGAATGACGATCGTCTTGGCCCGCGTTTCCCGGACATGAGTGAACCGTATGCTCGCCGTCTCATTGCCCTGGCAGAAGATGCCGCTCTTGAGCTGAAACACAATGTTCATCGCGGAGTCTATGTGGCTGTAGCCGGTCCGAACCTCGAGACACGAGCGGAGTACCGGTTCCTGCGCACGATCGGAGCCGACGTGGTGGGCATGAGTACGATCCCTGAGAACATCGTGGCACGGCATATGGGCATGGAGGTGCTGGGTCTGAGCATCATCACCGATGAGTGTTTTCCGGATGCTCTACAACCGGTCCACCTCGAAGAGGTGCTGGCTGCTGCTGCTCAGGCCGAACCGATCATGACGGGAATCATCAAGTACGTTGTGCAACGCCTCGCATGAAGTCACTCCTTGTAATGCTGTCCATCCTCGGACTGCTCCTTGTTTCGAACGGCTGTTCACCGGAAGAACAGATCGTCAATTCGTTTGACGACCGCTGGCAGATCCTCGTCGGCACGGCTACAGGCGTCGGCACGGTACAGATGCCCTCCGGCGGGCTGTCGGCAACACCCGTGTGGAGCGGCACAGGATCAGCCCCCTACCCCGTTCAGCGCATCCAGGAGTTTCGAGACCGCATTTACCTGCTCCTGTCTGAACCCGTGATCGTTGTGCTGGATCGCACGACCCTTGCAGCGCTCGATACCATCGATCTTTCGGGGCAAGGGGCTTGTTCGGGCCTCGCCTTTGCCAATGCGACCACCGCCTATGCGGCCATGCCAACCTCGGAGAGCGTAGCCGTGATCGACCTTACGGTTGGAGCCGTGGTACGACAGATCCCCACCTCGGGTCGGCCCGTAGACATCGCAGCACTCGGCAACCAGATCGCCGTTGTGATCCAGGATGCGCAACAGCTGCAGATCATCGACAGCCGCACGAACGCGATCGAAGCCACGGTCGACCTGCCCACCGAAGCACCGGCCTTCGTTGCGGCATCCGGATTCACCGAGACCTTCGCGGTTGTGGCCTTGGGTGCGGGCAAACTGCCGAACGACGAGTCGACCATGACACCGCCAACAATGACGGTGGTGGCCGCAGCCGACCGTCGGATCCTGGGATCGTTCGACGTGGTGCACAGAGCATCCGAGGGGCCACAGCAACTCCCGCGTGGACTGGCCGTCAATTCTCAGGGTTTTGCCTTCATCCCGATCCGGCAAGCGCTGATGTTCTCGAACACCCGGTCCGCCAATCGGGCTACTCCGCTCGTGTTCGAAGAGTACCACCAGGTTTCCTACTATCCTGCCCGTGCCATGGTGATCCTGGTCCGTCCGGACGGCCGCACGATCGAGGTGTACGATGAGTTTGGCGAGAACCGAAAGCATCAAGTGACGATCAGTGATTCTGTCCATGCGGTGCTGGGGATCGGACCATGATCCTGGACCAGATCCGACGCCGTGCCACGCAACGATGTCCGCGCATCGTGTTTCCCGATGCAACGGATGAACGCACAGTCCAGGCTGCGATCGAGCTCCAACGCCGAGAGATCTGCATCCCGATCCTGGTTGGTTCGGCAGAAGCGATCGCCGACACCGCCATGGCGGCAGGCGCCGACATCGCAGACATCGCTCTGATCGAACCGGAGAGCGTGCTCGAAGAAACCCGTGCGCATCTTCTGGACCGACGTTCCGGCAAGGGGCTTACCAGTGCCGCCGCCACCGAGTACGCGTCGACGCCTTTGGCAACAGCTGCCTGGCTGGTAGCCGCCGGATATGCGGATGGTGGTGTGGCCGGCTCACTGTCTACCACGGCGGATGTGATCCGCGCCGGTCTTTACATGATCGGTACAGACCCGGACGTCCCCACACTCTCGAGTTTCTTTCTCATGGTGTGGCCCAACGATGATCGGGTTCTCACATTCAGCGACTGTGGCGTGGTACCCGATCCGACGGCCGAACAGTTGGTGGACATCGCCGCTGCAGCTGCGCGTAATCACGCTCGACTCACCGGGTCCGAACCACGAGTCGCCTTCTTGAGTTTTTCAACGAAGGGTTCTGCAGAACACCCTCTCGTTGAGAAGGTCCGCGTTGCCGCCGGGCTGTTTCGCGAGCGGTTTCCCGACATCCGATCGGACGGCGAGCTCCAGGGCGATGCCGCTCTGGTACCGTCCGTGGCGCATCGTAAAGCGCCGGGCAGCAACATCGCCGGGATGGCCAACGTGCTGATCTTTCCGGATCTCAATGCCGGCAACATTGCCTACAAGCTCACCCAACGATTGGCGGGTGCCTTGGCGTTCGGCCCGATCCTGCAGGGCCTGGCCAGACCCTTCTGTGACCTGTCGCGCGGGTGTAGTGTGCACGACATCATGGACGTTGCCGCGATCACGGCTACGATGGTCGAGCCCCCTTCACCCTAGTTGCGACGTGCCAACAACTGCTCGGTGAGTTCGGTAAAGTCGGCGTCGGTCAGATAGTACCGTTCGTTGCAGTACTGACAGATCAACTCGTTCTGTCCTTCGTCGCGCATGGCGCGCACTTCGTCGTAGCCCAACGTCAGCAGCACGGACTTGAAGCGATCCATGGAACATCGGCAGAAGAAGTCCACCGGGGTCGAACCCAGAATGTCGATCTCGAACGGCATCACCTGGTGCAGGATCTCCTCTGTTGAGTAGCGCTTGTCGGCGAATTCCGTGAGTCGATCCAGATAGTCTACGGCGTCGTACACCTTGAAGATGTCTTCGGGGCGTGCTCCAGGCATGGCTTGCACCAACAGACCCACGGACTGTCGGATCAGATCATTCGAATCGAATGCGACATCGATCAGAAAGGTCGACGGGATCTGCTCGGACTGCGTGAGATAGTACCCAAGGTCTGTGGTGATGTCGCCTTTGCGCAACTCCACAATGCCGGTCACCGGCTCCTGTTTACCATAGAGGATCCGCTGGACCTTCAGGACTCCATCTCCAAGGGGGCTCTCTCGCTCGTTCGGAGTGGAGTGGAGCTTGGCGTACCCACGCACCTCGCCCAACTGCAGGGCCTCGGCGTAGACCGATCGCACGGCCCCGTCGCCATCGGCAACTACCACCACGCGCTCTTCACCTTTCAGGAATGAGGCCATCAACGTGGCACCGGCCATTGCTCGAGCCACGAGGACACTCCGCAGGGGCTCCATCGCGTGTCTCCGCTGAGCCGTTTGCGCCGCTGTAGTGTTATGCACTACGGCAGCTCTGAAGAAACCATCCTTCGAAATGGCCTTGGTTACCCGATCTCGCTGTTCCCACTTCCGCTTGAGTTCTTGCTCGTTATCCATCCTGATGTCCTTTGAGATCCGCCAGCGCTTTCAGCGCCTGGATCGGTGTCATGTTCTCCACGTCCAGCTCATCAACCTTTCGACGTAATGCATCATCGCGCACCTGAAACATGGTCAGCTGTCCGGCGCGTTGGAGCTCGGCGCGTTCTACAGCAGACGAACGTGCACCAGCCCGCTGAGCGCCTGATTCCAATCGGTCCAACACATCCTGCGCCGTGGCGATCACGCTTGGCGGAAGCCCTGCCATGCGGGCCACATGAATACCGAACGAATGGTCGCTATGACCTTCCACCACACGGTGGGTGAACACGATGTGATCGTCCACCTCGCGTACCTCCACTTGCACATTGCGTACGCGATCGAAGTGTGCTGCCAGATCGGTCAGTTCGTGATAGTGCGTTGCGAACAGCGTCTTGGCACCAACGACCTCATGGAGATACTCGGCAATGGCCCAGGCGATCGAGATGCCGTCGAAGGTGGCCGTGCCGCGGCCGACCTCGTCCAGGAGCACCAGACTTCGTGCCGTGGCGTTGTTGAGGATGTTTGCCGACTCTTGCATTTCCACAAGGAAGGTACTCTCACCGGCCACCAGATTGTCCTGCGCGCCAACGCGTGTGAAGATCCGATCCGTTAGGGGTACGGTGGCTGACTCGGCCGGAACAAAGCTGCCCAGATGAGCCAAGAAGACGATCAGCCCCACCTGTCGCAGATAGCTGGACTTGCCCGACATGTTCGGGCCTGTGATCACCTGGATCTGTTGTTCTGTGGTGTTCAGTAGGATCGAATTGGGTACGAAGGCTACGCCCGGCGGTAGGACGCGCTCGATCACGGGATGCCGGCCTTGATGGATCTTCAGGTCTGTGCCGTCGTGCACGGTGGGACGCACATATCCGAACTGGATCGCCGTGTCGGCGAACGAAGCCAGACAGTCGATCGCGGCGATCAACGCGCTGGTCCTCTGGATCGATTCTACATGCTCAGCCACCCGCTGGCGCAGGGCGCCCAATAATTCAGACTCCAATTGGGTCACCCGATCTTCGGCACTGAGCAGCTTGCGCTCCAGCTCCTTGAGCTCACTCGTGGTAAAGCGTTCCGCATTCGTCAGGGTCTGTTTTCGCTCATAGGCGTCCGGCGCTTTCGCAGCCTGGGCCCGTGAGATCTCGATATAGTAGCCGAACACGTTGTTGACGGCCACCTTTAGTGTTGCGATGCCGGTCTGCTCGCGCTCGCGCTCCTGGAACTCCTGGATCCAGGCCTTGCCATTGGTCAGTGCCGACACCATCTCGTCGAGCTCGGCATGATATCCCGTACGGAACATACGCCCCGTTCCGATCGCTACCGGAGGCTCGTCGGAGAGTGCTGTCTCCAGGATCTGGACAACCTCGGCGTGAAGTTCGAGCCGGTCTGCCGTTCGCTGCAGGGCAGCGTCGGCGCTCCCTGCGATCTGCTCCTTGAGCCGTGGCAGCACGGCCAACCCTCTGCGCAACGCATCCAGGTCCCTGGCCGTAGCCCGATCTGTGACCACCTTGGTCATCAGGCGTTCCAGGTCTCCAACGCTACCGAGAGCATCCCTGATGGGGTGCAACCGCTCGGGGTCGGACACGAAGGCTTGGACAACGTCCTGTCGGCGCTGAATTCCCTCCACCGACACCAGTGGTGCTTGAAGCCACCAACGCAGCAGTCGAGCACCCATCGGCGAGCAGGTCCGATCCAGGATGGTGATCAGTGCCCCTGACCGCTCTCCGGGCTGCATCGACGCGTGGATCTCCAGATTTCGGCGGGTTGCCGAGTCCAGGATCATGATGGAGTCTGCCAGGAGCGTCCTGATCGAGGTGATCTGACGAAGCGTTCCTTGCTGCGTTTCCCCCACGTAGTGCAACAGCACTCCGGCAGCCATGCTTCCAAGGGCATTGCTGTCCAGACCGAACCCCTTCAAGGATCGAGTCTCGAAATGGCGCGTCAACGTCGTGGTCGCGAACTCCACGTCATAGTGCCAGGATTCGACACGGGTGACCGAAGGAGGGCCGGGCAGCTGACGAACGACGGCCTCGCATT
>JANJTN010000118.1 GCA_024711065.1 bacterium | reverse complement strand
CGCCATCCGTCCACAAGGCTTGGGCTCCATCGAACCAATGCAGACGCTGATAGCTGGTTCCGCTGTCGATACTGCGGTAGAGCACGCCGCGTCCCTTCCAGGCAGCACCATAATCCCACTCGCTGCCCATCAGGTAGATCTCCAGACGTCCACTGCGGGTGCAGGCTACGGCGCGGCGGACACTGCCCCACCGTTGCCATTCTTCTTGTCCGCTAGCTTGCTGCCAGATCGTTTCGCCGGGATCCAGCCAGTACGAGCGCGGTGATTGTCCAACGGCGATCAGCCGCGTACCGCCGCCGGGAAGCTGAACGTGTTTGACCAGCCGTGGATAATCGATCTGTTGCGTTTCATTCAGGATCGTCCACGATGTACCATTCACATCGCCGGCCCACACAGTGCCGCCGGCACCGGCCACCCAGACGCGATCCGTTTCGGGATCATAGTCCACGCCGATGATGCGTCCACACTGATTGCTACTTCCCAACTCGCGCCAGGCACCCGAAACCGACCCCTCTTGCACGTGGTCGGCCCCCTTCCGCAGGCGATCCACGCGGGCATCGCGCACCGCGCGGTTCACCAGGCGCCAGTTAAAGCCCTCGGGTACGGAGTGCATCTGCTCGAAGAACTGCAGCGCCTGCGAGGCATGCTCGGCGCCTTCGCGTTGCTGGCGCGGGATAATGGTCTGAGCTCGCAATGGCGTAACGGCCGCAAGAACCACGAGAACGAAGGCGGTAAGGGGCTGATGGAGGTAGCGCATCGCCGAAAATACCACGCCGGAAGCAGACCACTCCCGGAATCAGTGATTCCGGGAGTGGTCCGGGAGTGATCTGGGATTCTACCTCACGCACACCACCGTCCGATGCCCCAGCTCCGTTCGGATCAGATACACCCCCTGCGGCCAGGAGGCTGTGTTCAGCACCGTGGCCTCACTGGCACTGGACTGCAGCAGTAGGTGCCCCGAAAGGTCATACACGTGGATCGTGCCTAGTGGGCGTCCGTCGGTCGACGTCAGGCGCAGCTCCGATGTGAATGGATGCGGTGCTACGGCAAACCCGCCCACCGGCTCGGCTGATTCGTCGACACTGGTGGTGAGCTCCACGATCTGAGTGGGCGACCCCTCGCAGTTGCCAACGCCGTCCATGGACAATGCATAGAACCTCCACGTGCCCGGAACTCCTTGCGGACGTGCCATGCGCACCGGGATGTTCGGTCCGGGCATCGACCCGAGGTAGGCAAAGGCGCTCTCCGAAGTGCCAATGAAGATCGACGTTAACGCTACACCCGACCCATCGTCGGCGGCCTGGAACGTGGCCTCGATCGAGTCGGCCCCGACCCACTCCACGCGCAGAGCCGACGTCTGCGGAGCTCGCTGATCCAGCGTATTGGTCCAGGTGTTGGTCACGATCGGATCGTTCAGGTCGAACGTGATCGTTGCTCGGTTCCGGATCTGGGCACCATGCTGCAGGCCCGGACGGCAATCAACGGTGAATTCCACATAGCCTTCACCTTCGGGCGGCGTCACGTTTGGCGGAAGATCGATGCCTTGCCATTCCCAACGCAGCACATTGCCACTCTGTGTGAACGTTGCGCCAACATGGCTTGCGCGCCGTCCACGCACCGAACTCACATCGAACACGGTTGCATCCAGCGTGTCCACCACCACGATCCTGTAGGCTGCTGCTTCGGCATCCTTCACATTCTCGAAGCGGATCCGATACGTCATCGGAACAACGGTCGACAAGTAGCCTTGCGCACCGAATCCCACAATGCCGTTCTTTTCATTCGGATCTCGCGAGGTCACAGCCCGTCCCTGCATCACTGTGGTGCCCGATGGACGTGCCACCGGTGCCGATGAGGTGGTAGGGGGCTCGTCCTTGATCAACCCGGTCTCCTTGTAGAACCAGTAGAACAGACGCTGCCGAAGCGACGGTGCAACCTTCGTAGCCACATTCTCGCCAATGGCGTTCACCGTGGTGATCGCCACGCCTCCGGCACCGAGACGATCCTTGACCTCGTCGGCCACCTCTCGTGCGGCGGTCACCTTCCACCCTCGTTCTACTTTACGTATGCGCACCTGCTCCGAGGTCAGATTCAGAGCCTTGGCATAGGCATCGCGCTCACGATCGTTCAGCGCTACGCCTTCGGCAGCACGGTCGCCCACGTAGTCTACACCGCTCTCGATCAGCTTGCCGACCACCTTGCCCCCTGCCCAGATCAAAAAGGAGCCAACCAGAATGGTGGTTGCCGGTTCGAGTTGTACCTGGCCGGAAGTCTTCTCGATCGACGGTGTCGGCATGGCCGTAAGCAACAGATCCAGCGAGGCCGATTCCATGGGCTCCAGCGGTGCGATCACGAACATGGCCGTGGAGTCGTTACCGCCTCCGGTGACCTGCGCCTTCGTTAACGCACGACGTCCACCCGCATCAAGGTTCTCCTCGGCACCCAGGATCCGAAACTGCCTCCCCAGGTTCACCGACAACACATGGTCCGGGATCGGCGTGGGGCTCACATTGGTGGCCATGATCGTTAGCCGGTTCGGAGCGCCGATCCGTACCGCATCACTGCCCAGGATGTTCACGATCACACCCGGCAGTACCGATGTTGGATCCGGCCGCGAACTCAGCACGTAGTCGCCATAGGCCGGCGCATTGTCGAACTCTACCCAGCCCCCTTCCACATTGCGGCGGATGGAGACATCCGTGGTGAGTTGGCGCCAGGTAGCACCGCCATCATCGGAGTGAAAGACCTGCAGTGTCGAGAGATCGTTGCCGTTCATGGGAGCGTTGTGCAGGGTGAAGCGCAGCGACGTAAGCACGCCGTGCGCGTCGGCCGGAAGCGCACTGAACGTCCACCAACGTTGTACAGCCTGTGCGAACGATGCCGGTACCTGATGCGACCGACAGGAGACGATCAGCGAGTCTACGCCACTGCTCGCCGGCAGGCGTCCGCTGAGCGTGAGCATGCCGAGGTCGATGGCCGCATTCTGCACACTACGCTCTTCGACCAGCGTGCCTTCGATGAGGAAGGTGCCGCGATAGCGCACTCTAAGGGGCTTGTTGGTGCGCACCACACTGTGCGATGGGATGCGGAACGTCGATGCTTCGTACACCTCAAAGTCCGTTGCAAGGCGCAGCTCACCATCGGCCTGCAGCTCGCCACCACGCACGTCTTCGCTGGTGTTGTAATTGTGATAGAGCAGCGACGTCATCGTTCCGGACACACGGCGCGTGGCACCCTCGGTGAGCATGTTGTACTCGGCACCGATGGTTGTGCCGGCCTCGGCCAGATCGCCCCACATCATGATGTGAAACAGCCACCGATCGGGATGTTGCATCACGATGCCTTCGTTGCGGAATGTGCCATAGACCTTGAACCACTGCGGGCCACCAGCAGATTGCAGCGTGTCGACCACAACGATGGACCCCGTAAGGTGAGAGCTTGGACCTACCACGACGCGCCCGTAAATGCGCACGTCGCCAAAGAGGTGCACGTTGGTCATGTAGGCGTTCTGGTGCATTTCCAGGTGACTGATGTTGGTGATCACCCATTTGTCCAACGAGCCGGCATAGGGTGAGCCGCGGCTGCCATCCAGCTTCAGGCGGTGACCGCGCATATCCAGCGCGCCCCATCGATACCCGCCATCTCGGGTAGCTACCCAGCAATGGAAGGCCAGGTCGGAGCCAGCCACTACGGTGCGCAGTGTGTCGGCCATCGACAACTCGTCGCCATCGAACCACGTGCCCGGTGCCTGGCTGATCGTTTGTGTGCCCGTACCTGTGAGTGTGGTCGTTGTGGGATTCCAGACGCCATTGTTGATGAGGTTGCCGCCAACGGCAAGACTGAACAGCCAGTTGTTCGGGTTCGGCAGGATGGATCCGTTATTGACCACGTTACCGTGGAATTTCACCCACCGGGGGCCGTCCATGGTTGTCAGGGTATCGGCGATGGTCACCGTGCCGATCACGTTCACGTCGTTGGCCATCAGAGCATGGCCAGCAAAGGTAACGTCGGTATGGATCCAGACTCCGTCCAGATACCCGCCATTGGCCATGTGGATGGTGCCGGCATTGCGAACGCCTGCACTGGAGAGACAGCCGGCGCGATATTCTTTGGTACGACCGTCCAGATACAGGGTGTGACCCTGCAGGTCGATCTCCGTCCACTTGTAGTCCGGAGCTCGCATTTCGATCAGCGTGTGGATGTACAGTTCGGATGTGACCTTCAGGATCACGGTGCTATCGGACTTGTAGATCCCTCCACCTTCGAAGGGGGCTGATCCACCGATCCGGTAGGCCGCACCGCGAGTGAAGGTGAGCGAGGACGGACGCCACACGCCGTGGTTCTCTATGGCACCCTCACACTCAAAGAACAGTCCCCACTTGTCGGCATTCAGCACTACCGAACCGCGGTTGATGATGCTGGAGGTGACCTTCACCCACTGTGGGCCGCCCATGCCAGTAAGGGTTGCGCCGGCATTGATGGTGATCGACCGTACGGTCAACGTATTGGCCGCTACCGGCCCATTGATCACCACATCGTCATTGGGGCCAGGCACCACCCCTCCGACCCAGGTCGACGCATCCGGCCAGTTCCCTCCGGCCGTTGTGGAAGAAATGGTCGACGCCGTCGAGATCAAGGACGCCGAGACCAGCAGGATCAGGCCTACAAACCAGGTTTGGCGTTTCATCGCGCACCTCGTGGAAGTGGTACCGAAACTTCGGTTCGGGTGCGTTCCGATGCTATGACGGAGGTCAGCATTTCGGGCCCTGTGACCACCTCACTAATTTGACGTCATGACCACCGACATCACCACTTACCTCGCATCCGGCTGCGGACGTTGCCAGTTGTTCGACACGCCGCAATGCAAGACCGTTACGTGGAGTGCCGAGGTCCGAGCGCTGCGTGCGATCCTGATCTCCACCGAGTTGACCGAAGAGATGAAGTGGGGCAGCCCCACCTATACGCTCAACGGCAAGAACGTGATCATGTTGGCGGTGTTCAAACCGTACGTCAGCCTCAGCTTCTTCAAAGGCGTCCTGTTGGATGACCACCATGGAGTGCTGCAGGCACCAGGTGCGAACTCGCAGGTCTGGAGGCAATGGCGCTTTACGAGCGCAGAGGACATTCGCGACGCAGAGTCCCTCATTCGCGAGTACTTGCGATCCGCGATCGCCATCGAACGTGCCGGCACTCCCGTTCCCCTACCCGCCAGACACGAGTTGGAGTTTCCCCCGGAGTTGGAATCCGTCTTTGAGAACGACCCCGCATTCAAGGCGGCGTTCGACGCGCTCACACCCGGACGTCAACGAGGCTACAACCTGTATTTCACCGGCGCCAAGCAGCCGGCCACACGCTATGCCCGCATCGAGAAGTGTATGCCCGCCATCATGGAGGGAAAGGGGCTTCATGATCGGTAGGTCTGGGACTGTAAGTCTGGGACTGTGAGTCTGCGACTGTAAGTCTGCGACGGTGAGTCTGCGACGATAAGTCTGCGACGGTAAGTCTGCGACTGTGAGTCTGGGACATGGTCAGCGAAGATGCCCTGAAGCCTGTCGAGATCGATGGTCGTGCACGGTACTGATCGTCATCCCGCAACGCTAGAGCGCGACCTCACGTTGCGTTCCTTCTGGGAAACCCATAGAGATCGCCCGCGTGGGGTCCCGCTCCCTTCGGTCGCGGGTTGACAGTGCGACACGCTATGACGTTTACGCTGCCTCTCCCCACCGCTTCGCGCCCCCTTCCCCTTTTTTGAGTAGGGGGCGAACTTGTATACGAGCCCCTCTCGCGCATCCAGAGGGGCGGCTGCCAAAGGCAGCGGGGTGAGGTGTCGTGCGGTTGCTGTTGGCTGTTCAAGCCCCTGGCACGGACCGTCCGTCGTTGCGCCAGCCATGCAACTGCTGAATCCTGGAGATGGCGTTGATGCTACTGCACGTACCGGTACATCAAGGTTACGTGACTTGTTGTCAGATCACGGTAGCATTATTTTTCATCCATGAATCGCATGAGTTCTCTCGCACTGACGCTTTTCGCGTTCGGTGCGGTGTTGAGTGGTTGCGCTCATGACGTAGAGGTCATGGGGCGCTTTGGAGGTCCTACGAATGCAGTCGTTGGTCCGGACGGGCTACTCTACGTTTCGGACGGCTACTACAATTCCCGTATCGCTGTCTTCACCACCGATGGAGTGGCACTCCGTGAGTGGGGCACCAAAGGTTATGGTCGAGGACAGTTCAACAACCCCCACGGGTTTGCGTTTCTGAACGACAGTACCATCATCGTCGCCGACCGAGATAATGGTCGACTACAGCTATTCTCGCTTGATGGCGCACTTCGGACCGTTTGGGAGGGGGCTGAGGTGGGCCGTCCTTGGGCAGTTGCGGTAACGTACGACGGACAGGTCGTTTCCATCGACGGGGGTGATCAAGACAACAACGCGCCACGTGGCGGCATCGTGATCCTTGACTCTGATGGGCGCGTCCAATGTCGGTTCAGTGGCTTCGGCTCGATGCAAGGACTCCTTAACGAGGGTCACTCGGTGGCCGTGACGGATTCTGGCGACATCATCGTGGTTGACTTGCAGAACAAACGACTGCAGCGGTTCAACCGCCTTGGGCCATGTGAGTATGTCGTCGATCCATCGTGGGGGTCGATCGCGGAGCAGATCGGGTTCGAACCGCTCGGCGTAGCGGTGAAGGGTTCAACCGTGTATGTGACCCAACAGAAGCCGTTTGGTGGGATCTTCCTCCTGGACCTTGCCACGGGTAGCAAGATCAGTGAGATCGCTGCCGGCGTGGTTGAGCGCGCTCATTCTGTCTCGATCGATGCTGAAGAAACGCTCTGGGTCACCGACGTATATGGCGATCAAGTGTATCGCTTCAGTCCGTCCGGTGACGTCCTCTTGACGTTGGGGGGCAAGTAACATGATGCCTCGATCACTCCTCACCGCAGCTCTCACAACGGTACTGCTTTTGTGGACGTTAACCGCGCAGGCAGGGACCGATTCGACGGGTTTCTCGATCAGCGCAGACCTCGGGTTCAACTCGATTTCCAGTGATCTGAATATCTCGGCCGTTACTCTGTCGTCGGAGATCATTGCCTCCTACCGCACGTCAACCTCATTTTCCGTTGTCATCGACCTTGGCTTGGCGTACTGCACGAGTGAACGGTCTCTTGACAACGTGGAGTCATCCGTTGTTGTCGGCAATTCCCTCGTTGGTGCCGTATGGGATGTCGACGTCCTCTCCTTTCTGCGAGACGAGCAGATCGGCCTCTCTGCGGGCGTACCACTGGCGACCTTCCCTGGGAATATTCCGGAGAATCGCCACGTTGAATTCACCTACAACAACGCCAACAGCATGCGGGGCTGGTCAGCCCCCTACACATGGATCATGAACGTGGTCCCAGTGATCGCCGATATTGGCGGCTCTCTCCCATTCAATGAGCACCTATCCGCTGATGCCAGGCTCATGCCGGCCTTCCTGTACTCTGTGAACAGGAACCCGTCACAACTCACGTTTGCAGGAACACTTGGCATTTCTGTTCACCTTGAAGACTTCACGCCCCGACTATCATGGTCGATGTTCACAACGACGTCGTCCATTGAGAACAATAACTACGATCAGCACTCCTTGTGCCTCGGTACGGACGTCTCCTTAGGGTCTACTACGGGAACACTAGACCTTCGCATGAATCTCGACGCGCCAAATGGAGTGAGTGTGAATGCGCCTAAACCGTTTTGGGGTGTACTGATCGGGATGCGCTGGTAGCATCCGCTGCTCAGCCGACACCTACTCCGATCGGACTCGTCAGCGAGGACTGCTCTTTAGATAGGCCTCCAGACTCTTGCGTGGCGGATCGATGATCTCCAGGAGCTGCGCTTCGGGTATCTCAACAACGGCGATCTCCCGAGTGGTAGCCGCTGCCACCAACGTCGTCCATGACCGGTCATCCGGCAGGAACAGCGTCTCCGGTGCCACGCCTTGCTGCGACAGTGCTTCATCGAGAAGGTGTTGGGCGGCCAACCCCGGCAGGTCCACAGCGGCCGGCGCGAATTGGGTGCCCAAGATGATCCCGGTGGCAACCTCCACGATACCATAGCAGTCGAAGTCGCCATCAGCAAGCGTGCGGATCGGCTGGGTGTTGAGCGTGCAGGCAACCCACGCCTGGTGTTCGGAAAAGTGAAGGGGGCTGATCATGAGTACTCCTATTATGATGCGTCTCCCAAAACATTCCCGGACTATTCCGGGAGTCAGTGATTCCGGGAGTAGTCCGGGAGACGAGTGGGGAATCCGGGGGGCACAACTCCCATGAACCGTCGGTTGGAATCTCCTGCAATTGCCTATTCAAACCTACGTTTTTTGTCTATTCAATTTTCCATTTTTTGTATATTGTAACACGATCGATCGGTGCATTGTAAAGTCAACCGGAGCAACCTGGGCCGTGGCCAAATACATTCCAAGGATCGTGGATGACCTCATCGCGAAGCGTCTGACGTCCTCAGGAGCGTTGGTCCTCGAGGGCCCGCGTGCCTGCGGAAAGACGGCTACGGGCCGACGGCACTGTAGGAGTTCGATCCAGGTTGACGCTCTATCAACCACCGAGGCATCGCTTGCTGCATTCCCGGAATCTCTGATCCAGGGGGCGGTTCCACGATTGATCGACGAGTGGCAGGCACTCCCCCATTTGTGGAATGTGATCCGCCATGCTGTCGACGACAGGCAGGCTCCCGGCCAGTTCATCCTGACGGGATCTGCTCAGCCGTCAGACGACAAAACGAGGCATAGCGGAGCTGGACGTTTCAGTCGCATTCGGATGCGGCCGTTGACACTCTTCGAGTCTGGCGTGTCAACGGGCCTCGTATCTCTGGAGTCGTTGCTTCATGGTCGACCCATCGCTCCGGGCACAAGCTCGCTGACGCTTGACACGATCCTTGAAGAGGTCTTGCGGGGCGGGTGGCCTGCCACACGTGGATCGTCGCTGGCCACCGCAATGCAGTATGTGTCGGACTATGTTGAGGAGACACGACGAGCCGATGTTGCCGGATACGAGGTCGGCTCCCGGGGACGGGATCCGGAGAAGATCGGACGCGTGCTTGAGTCCATTGCACGGAACGTTGCCACACCCGTCAAGCTATCCACCATTCACAGGGATGTTGACGGCGAGCATGGAGTGCTATCGCGGCACACCGTGAGCGACTACGTGGAGATCCTCCGACGGATCATGGTTGTCGAGGAGGTCTTTGTGTGGCGACCACATCTAAGAACGAAGGCGAAGTTGCGGTCCACGCCAAAGCTCTACTTCACCGATCCATCGTTGGCTCCTGCGCTGCTGAATACCGACGCCTTTGGCCTAACAGCGGATATGGAGCTCGTTGGACTGCTGTTTGAGAACCTGGTGATGCGAGATCTCCTTGTCTATGCGCAGGCGTGCGACGCCAAGGTTGCCTACTACCATGACGATCTGGGTCTGGAAGTGGACGCCATCATTACCGGTCCGGCAGGCCGGTGGATCGCCGTGGAGATCAAACTGGGATCCACCATGGTGGAGCAGGCCGAGGCCAACCTTCTCAAGTTTGCTTCCAAGGTTGACACTGACCGCATGGGCGAACCCGCAGCGCTGGTCGTGGTCACCGGCCGTGGCTACAGTGGAACGCTTCCCTCAGGTGTTAGCATAGTACCCATCGATCTGCTTCGACCGTAAGCAGCTCCATGCGGTCGACAGGTAATGGATACAACTCACGGCGTGAATGGCAAGTGTTATTGCATGCCGGTGAGCGTAGCGGGATGTGAACCCTGGCCTAGACGCGTGGCTACCAATGCCGCATCACTTCGATCTTGTCATCCGGCGACAGTCCGTACATCTCGGTCGCGACGGCAATGCAGATCGCTCCGATGTCCCCATTCCTGACGACGAAGTTCTCAGCCGTGCTGGAACTTGAGAGATCGTATCCCTTGGACGAAGCGAACTCGAGGAATCGGTCTGCGTCCTCTATGTTCTTTGGAGCTCCTAAATACCAGTCGAACTGTTTTCTGCCGTCGACCAACACGACATTCAAGTTGACCAGGTTCTCTTCTTGTACGTCGTTGTAGGCATGGAACATGAAGGTGGCAAAGACCATCTCACCTTCGGTAGGTATCTGTTCAATGACCGAGGGCATCTCATCTACCCGTATCCAT
>JANJTN010000101.1 GCA_024711065.1 bacterium | reverse complement strand
CGGGCTCGAGGGCGGTACGGATGGCGCTCACGGCATTCTGAAGTGTGGGTAGGCAGCGCTCGACATCCACCTCGTTGCCCCAGACCTGTGCCACGATCTCGTCTACACTCACACTCTTGCGATGCCGCGCGGCAAGGAACTTGAACACATCGCGAGCCTTCTTTCGCTTCCACTCCTCCATGGTGATCTCTTGGCCCTGTCGATAGACCATGAACGCACCGAGGAGGGTTACTCGCACACCCTGTTCACTGGTGTTCGCGCTGGAGGCTAGTGCGGAGGGTGGCGGCGAGGTTGATTCCAGGTCGAGTTCGTCGGGTACAGGCAGCGAGATCCGCGTTGTCGAACCGGAGATGCTCCGGAACGCCAACAATGCCGCATCCACAACATTCGGCTCGAGCGTCTGCAGATCCAGGTGCTCCAGGTCGCCGGAAACAGATTCCAGGATCTGCTCCGCCTGAGCGCGTTCACCGACCCTGACGTAGAGCCCGGCACGGGCATACGCCGTACGGCGTGCGATCACCGTGTTGCCGATCTCCGTTGCCAACTGGCTGGCCTTTGTCAGCAGGCGTTCGGCCTGCTCCATCTCATCGGCACGGGCGTACGTTTCTCCCATATACAGCAGGCACATGCTCACCCCGTTCAGGTGCCCGGTTTCGCGGTACACGCGCAGTGCTCGGGAGTAGCATACCAGTGCCGACCGAAGGTCGTTGAGTTCCAGGTAAATATCTCCAAGCACGCCATTGCAGTCGCCAACGATCGTACCCGGAAACTCACGCTCGGCCAGGTCCAAGGCACGCTGTCCAACTTCGAAGGCTTCCGACAGATGTCCGGTGCGTCCCAAGGCCATGGCCAGGAACTTGAAGGCGTTCACCTTGGCCATCGGACGATCTGCCTGTTCGGCCAGCCAGATCAATTCCGTGGCATACTCTACCGTGGCCGCGTACTGACGAGCATTGATCATCTGAACGCACAGCGCCGCCAGTGCCGTGACCCTGCCTTGGTGGTCTTCGTCGACCTCAAAGTGCGCATCTGCCTTGCGTAGCAGGGCAATCGCTGCGGCCAGGTCGCCAGACTCACCGAGGGCTTTGGCGTGATGGATCATCACATTGGGGTGAGCCACGCCATAGATCGCGGCAGAAATGTCCATCGCCTGGGTTGTGAGCTCAAGGGCTCGCTGCACGTCATTTGCCAGGGTCTGACGAGACATCATCACCAGCAGGTCCGCCTCGATATGTGCGCTTGTTCCGCGGATCCGCTCAAGACCCTCTTCGCATAACGCCAGGGATCTGGCGTAATCGCCGGCGATCATGTAGTGGTTGGCCTTATAGAGCAGGCACTTGGCAATGCTTTCCGGAGATCCCGCGCGCTGGGCTTCACTCAGAGCAGCGTCGATCGTCTGCAGGATCTCCTGCGACGTGCTTCCACGCGTGAACGCCGCACGTGCGTCCTGCAGCAGATGATCAACCATGATTGGTGCTTGCTTGGCCATGCAGTTCCATGCAATCTAGAAATTGCCATCGTACGTTCGAGTCCGCCAGATTGCGTACTATCGTCCCACTTGGAATCCATGAGAACTGCTATGAAGATCTTGGTCGGTCTGTGGTGTGTATTCTACGGGGCTGGGATGCTGGTGGCACAGCCAACCTGGAGTGGCCAGGTGGCCTCCATTATCTATCGCGAGTGTGGCAGCTGCCATGTGCAGGGCGGGATAGCCCCCTTCACCTTGACCTCGTACGACGATGCCTACTGGATGTCGGCGGCGATCAAGCATGCCGTTGAGGATCGTGAGATGCCGCCGTTTCCGGCCGATGTGACCTATCGCGGCTATGCGCACGAGCGCGTGCTGAGTAGTGATGAGATCGCCACTATCTCGGCATGGGTGGAAGGGGGCTCGCCGGAGGGTGACCCGGCTCAGGCTCCCGAACCGCCAACGCCGCGGCAGGGTCCGGTGATCGCCACGGCCGATGTGGTGGCCACCATGCCGGAGTACACGTCAACCGCTGCCTCGCGGGATGTCTATCGGTGCTTTACCATTCCGGTGGGTAATCAGCAGGAACAGGTGTTGCAGCATGTGGAAGTAGTTCCCGGGAACCTGGGCATCGTGCACCATGTGCTGGTCTTCGTGGATACCTCCGATGTGTCCGAGCAGCTCGATGCTCAGGATCCGGGTCCGGGATATTCCGGTTTTGGCAGTGTGGGTTCGCCAACCGCCGAACTGATCGCCGCCTATGTGCCGGGGATGGAGCCCATCCGATATCCGGACGGCTTCGGGTTGCTTCTGCCGCCACGGTCGCGGATCATCCTGCAGGTGCACTATCCGGCGGGCTCGGCAGGACAGAAGGATCAGACGCAGTTTCGCGCTGCGCTCTCTCGGCATCCATCGCCGCGTCTGGTGCAGATCGCGGCCGTGCTCAACCCAACGAACATGACGGATGGGCCGCTGGTGATCCCGGCCAATACCGTCCGCACCTTCCATCAGCGCTATACCGTTCCGTTCCCGGCATCCCTTCTGGCCGTGATCCCGCATATGCATTTGCTGGGGCGCAGTACGAAGATCTGGGCGGTGGAGCCGAGTGGCGACACGATCCCTCTGATCTCGATCCCGAAGTGGGACTTCCATTGGCAGATGGTATATACCTTCAAGACGCTGCAGCGGCTGCGTCCCGGCACGCGCATCGAAAGCGAAGTGACCTACGATAACACCACCGCCAATCCCGAGAACCCCAGCGATCCGCCGATCACCGTGCGGTGGGGCGAGTCGACCACCGATGAGATGATCCTGACGTACTTCACGTACGTGCCGTATCAGCCAGGTGATGAGAATATTCGTCTGGATGCGCCGGTGACCTCTGTGCACGACGGTGCATCACTCCCTGAGCTCCGTTTATGGCCCTCGCCCGCTTCCACCTACACCATGTTGGGCGGCTGGCCGGCTGAGGCATCCCGGCTTGCGATCGATGTGGTAGATGCGACCGGAGCCGTGGTGCATGCGGTGCTGCGGGACGTTGGGCAGGGGGCTCGTGATCTTCCGCTGGACCTGCACGGACTTCCTCCCGGGGCGTATCAGGTGCGGGTAGCGGCAGGGGGCTGGCACGCGACGGCACCGTTGATCGTTGTACGCTGAATCACGCATCACGTATCCGGGAACAGTCATTCCCGGATACAATCCGGGAAAAGTAATTCCCGGATCGTTCCCGGATACTTCGAGAATCAAGATGTTCCTGTTTTTCGTGTTCGCTCTCCTTGTTGCGCCGGACGTGGCCAGTGCAGCGGCTGCAGACTCTACCAACGTGTCGTGGTTGGCTGCGGTGGTCAAACCTTCGTTCGACTTCGAGACCATGAAGTCGAGATGGTCGGCCGACAGCAGTGCCGTTGTACTGGAAGACCTGGTAGTGGACTGGCGCGACGCTACAGACACGACGGATCCGCGGCTGAAGGGGCATCGGATCCGCCGGTCGATCAACTGCCTGACCGAAGGCTCGCTGGCGATCTCCGAAACGGACAGTGCCAAGGTAGACCCGTTGGCAGCCAAGATCACCGAGGTGGTGAGATCCGGACCGATCGGTGTGTATCGCATCGTGCTACCGGTGCGTGACGCCGCCGGCAAGCCCCTTACCGAGCGTCCACGTGGACGCATCATGGTCACTGTCTCCGCGGGCAAGTTGGTGGATCGCAAGTATTCGATCGAACTGACCGGACAAACTGCCGTGGAGTTGGAATGAGTCGTTGCTGGTGGTGTGGAGATGATCCGCTGTACGTGGAGTATCACGACACGGAATGGGGTGTGCCCGTCACGGACGACACACGCCTGTTCGAGAAGCTGTGTCTAGAAGGTTTTCAGAGTGGCCTGAGCTGGCTTACGATCCTTCGCAAGCGGGAGAACTTCCGCGCCGCGTTCGCCGGGTTCGACATTCCAACAGTGGCGGCGTTCACCGAGGCCGATGTGGAGCTGTTGTTGCAGGATGCCGGAATCGTGCGGCATCGGGGCAAGATCCAGTCTACGATCAACAACGCCAATCGTGCGCTCGAGATCCAGCGGGAGTTCGGTTCGTTGAGTGCCTACGTATGGCAGTTCAAGCCGCAGCCAGGATCACGTCCCGACGTGATCACCAGGGACGTGCTGATGATGATGTCTACTTCTCCTGAGAGCACGGCTATGAGCAAGGATCTCAAGAAACGGGGCTGGTCGTTCGTAGGGCCAACTACGGTCTATGCCTTTATGCAGGCCATGGGCCTGGTGAACGACCATCTCGAGGAATGTCCG
>JANJTN010000078.1 GCA_024711065.1 bacterium | reverse complement strand
GGCTGTCCAAGGAAAAGGTGATGGTCAATATCGACCGGTATGGCAATACCACTGCCGGTACGATCCCGATCTGCCTGTCGGAGTTGTACGAGACCGGACGTGTTCACCGTGGTGACTACCTCGTCCTCTCGAGCTTCGGTGCTGGATATACCTGGGGGAGCATCCTGCTCCGCTGGTCGATGGAGGACTTCGCATGAGCACGGCACTGGTCTTCGCCGGACAGGGCTCGCAGTACGTGGGCATGACCAAGGATCTCGTAGCTGCCTATCCGGCCGCCAACGATCTGGGTCGGCGTGCTAACGACCTTCTTGGATTCGATGTGCTGTCCCTCATGGCAGAGGGACCGGCTGAGAGACTTACCGAAACCCGATACACACAGCCGGCCCTATTCGTCCACGAAGCCATGATCCTGCAGATCACCGGAGCGCACCACCAGGCAACAGCCGTGGCGGGCCACTCGCTCGGTGAGTATTCAGCACTGTATGCTGCCGGCGTTCTCACGTTCGAAGATGCCCTTCGTCTGGTCGCACTGCGTGGAACATTGATGTTCGAAGCAGGGGAGCAGACGCCAGGAACGATGGCAGCCGTGGTGGGCCTGAGTGATGCTGACGTAGAACACTTGTGCGCTTCGCTCAACCATGGTGGCGACCAAACGATCATCCCGGCCAATTACAATGCCCCCGGACAGGTGGTGATCTCCGGATCCCGCGATCACGTGCGAGCATCGCTGAGTGCGTTCAAGAATGGCGGAGCCAAGATCGTCAAGGAACTTCAGGTGAGCGGCGCCTTCCATAGCCCCATACTCACTTCGGCACAGGAACCCTTTGCCACAGCACTGCAGGCAACGGCATTCTCCGATGCCCGCATCCCCGTGTATGTGAACGTGTCGGCCACGCCGTTGTCGTCCGCCGATCAACTCCGGACCGCAGCCTCTGAACAACTCACATCTGCTGTCCGCTGGACCCAGACGCTGGAACGCATGGCGCAAGACGGGATCACCCGCATCATCGAGGTTGGTCCCGGCAAGGTCTTGCAGGGCCTAGTGAAACGCACGGTGACCGATGTGGAGACCGACGGCCTGGATACGGCTGCCGACTGTGAGCGTTTTCAATCCACCCAAGCACCCCAAGCATAAGGAAGCCCGCATGGCAGACACCCCAACAGTGGTCCTGGTGACCGGCGGAACTCGCGGGATCGGCGAAGCGATCGTTCGGCGCTGCGCCGCCGATGGCTACGTGGTCCACGCCACGTACGTGTCCAGTCCTGAACGTGCCGAAGCACTTGCCGCCGAGCTCAATGGGCAGGGGGCTTCGGTGACCTTTCATCGCTCCGACGCCTCGCAGGAAGACCAGGCCAACGCCTTGATCGACGCCGTTGTGGAGCACAGCGGCCGGATCGACGGCCTGATCAACAATGCCGGGATCACCCGGGATGGATTGATCCTGCGGATGTCGACCGCTGACTGGAATGACGTGATCCAGACCAACCTGACAGGCGTGTTCTATCTGTGCCGTGCTGCAACCAAAACCATGATGCGCCAGCGCACCGGACGCATTGTGAACATGGGCAGCATCGTGGGCCTCGGAGGCAACGCCGGACAGGTGAATTATTCGGCCGCAAAAGCCGGCCTGGTAGGCCTTACACGGTCCTTGGCGCGGGAACTGGCCTCTCGTAACGTTTTAGTAAATTGTGTGGCTCCGGGATATGTCGAAACCGACATGACGGAGAAACTGACGGCAGAGCAGCGGGCAGCGTTCACGGACTCGATCCCGCTCAAGAGGGGTGCATCCGCCGACGAGATCGCCGGTGTTGTGTCCTTTCTGCTGTCCGACGACGCATCCTATATCACTGGCCAGGTCATCAATGTTGATGGCGGGCTGGCGATGTAAGACACAGAGATACCAATCGTTCTACATTCACACCTCTTTTTTTAAAGGACAGGATATGTCGACCGTCGCCCAACAGGTCACCGAGATCATCGTGAACAAGCTCGGCGTAGAAGAATCGCAGGTCACGCCAGGCGCTTCGTTCACGAACGACCTGAACGCCGATTCACTGGACACTGTGGAATTGATCATGGAGTTCGAGCGCGCCTTTGAACTCACGATCGACGACTCGGACGCCGAGAAGATCCAGACCGTCGGTGATGCCATTAGCTACATCGAGTCCAAAAAGGGCTGATCCGTTCCTGACCATCGGGCTGTTCGCATGTCCAAGACCCATACTCCCCGTATCGTGATCACCGGGATCGGCGCTGTTACGCCGATCGGGAATTCCGTTGAGGCTTACTGGAACGGAATGATGAACGGTGTTAGTGGTGCTGCACCTATCACACGCTTCGACGCCGCAGATTTCGACACGAGATTCGCGTGCGAGGTCAAGGACTACGACCCTCTGCTGCATTTGAATCGTAAAGAGGTCCAGCGGATGGACCTCTTTACGCAATTCGCCATGTCAGCCGCCGTGATGGCGTTCGAGGACTCCGGACTGAACGTAGAGCAGATCAACCTCGAACGCGCCGGCGTCGTCTTTGGCTCCGGGATCGGTGGTATGTGGACCTACCACCACCAGCAGCAGAATCTGTACGATCGCGACGGCAAACCAGACCGGATCTCTCCGTTCTTTGTGCCCATGCTGATCTCGGACATCGCCGCCGGACACATCGCGATCCGCTATGGCCTCAAGGGACCGAACTACGGTACCGTTTCGGCCTGCGCTACCTCGTCGCACTCCATTGCCGATGCCTTTATGCTGATGCAGCGCGGCATGGCTGATGTGATGCTGGCAGGGGGCTCCGAAGCTGTGATCTGTCCCATGGGAATCGGTGGATTCAACGCCATGAAGGCCCTCTCCACCCGGAATGACGACCCCGCAACGGCCAGCCGGCCATTCGACCTGGAGCGCGATGGATTCGTGATGGGCGAAGGTGGTGGGATCCTGGTCATGGAGACCCTTGAGCACGCCATGAACCGGGGCGCGAAGATCTATGCCGAAGTCTCCGGTATCGGACTTACGGATGATGCCTTCCATATCACGCAACCTGCGCCGGGTGGCGAGGGTGCGGTGCGTTCCATGAAACTCGCCATCGAGGATGCCGGGTTGGTGCCGGAAGACATCGACTATATCAACGCGCACGGAACCTCGACACCATTCAACGATCGTTCGGAATCCGCTGCCATCAGGTCCGTTTTTGGCGACCATGCCGATCGACTGTCCGTGAGTTCGACGAAGTCGATGACCGGACACCTTCTTGGTGCAGCCGGTGCGATCGAAGCGATCGCGGTTTCGCTGGCGATCGCCAATCAGACAGCTCCGCCAACGATCAATCAGATCACGCCGGACCCGGACTGTGATCTGGATTACGTGGCCAATGCACCCAAGCAGCGCGAGATCAAGGCTGCACTGAGCAACACTTTTGGATTTGGTGGCCACAATGCCACGCTTTGTTTCAAGGCGTTTTCTGAGTGACTGTGACAGGTCTACTCGAGTGAGTGATCCGTGAAGGACATCGTTCGTAGTCTTTACGAGAATCTTCTCAAGCTCACGGGGTCCCGATCGGACTCTGGCAATGCCGAGTTCGACGAACTCTTTCCTCCCGTCGAGGTCCTTACCGAGCAACAGGTCAAGGACCTGGCAAAGATCCTTGACGTACGGATCGACACAGCGTCCCTATACGAACAGGCCCTCACGCACCGGTCGTACCTGCAGGTACTGGATTCACCCGTACACCGATCCAATGAGCGACTGGAGTTCCTGGGCGATGCCGTCTTGGGCATGATCACGGCCGAGTATCTGTTCTACAACCACAAGCAGGTTCTGGAAGGCGAGCTGACCAAGATGCGGTCGTGGCTGGTGAACAAGAACTCACTGGCTGTCTGTGCCAAGGCACTAGGGCTGGATCGGTATCTCTTCCTCAGCTTCAGCGCGCAGCAGTCGCTCGAACGCGGTAACGACAGCATGCTGGCAGATGCCATGGAAGCCGTTCTGGCCGCCATCTACCTCGATCAGGGGTTCGACGAGGTTCGGCGCTTCGTGGTGGAAAAACTCCTGCCGATCATGGTGTCGGAGTCCCTCGTTCACGACACCAATTACAAGAGCCTGTTACTCGAGACCGTTCAGGCCGAAGGCTACTCTTCCCCCCGCTATGTGGTTACGCAGGAGGAAGGTCCGGACCATGCCAAGGAGTTTACGGTGGAGGTCCAGGTCGATGGCA
>JANJTN010000095.1 GCA_024711065.1 bacterium | reverse complement strand
GAGATCTCGAACACGGTGGTCTGCAATAACACCACGATCGAGGATCACGTGGCCGTGCTGGACAATGTGATCATTGCCGAAGAGTGCGTGATCGAACATGGTGCACGCCTTCTGAGCAATATCAAACTGTGGCCGCGGAAGGTGGTAGAGTCCGACGCCGTGCTGGCCCGATCGCTGGTGATGGAAGAACGCTGGGCGCGCGAGCTCTTTACCGATGCCCGCATCTCGGGCAAATCCAATGTGGACATGAATCCGGAGTTCGGTGCCAAACTCGGTGCCGCTCTGGGGTCCATGCTGGGTGTCGGCACGCTGGTGGTGGGCAGTCGGGACGACGATCCGGTGTCGCGCATCATCAAGCGCAGCATCACGGCCGGCCTGATGAGTGCCGGTGTGAGCGTGATCGACCTGCAGAGCACGTCCATCCCGCAGACCCGTCAGGAAATGCACACCGGACGCTATGTGGCCGGATTCCACGTGCGTCGATCACCGCGCAACGAAGGCAAAACGGACATCATTCTCTTTGGCAAGGACGGACGGGACATTCCGCTGGCCAGCACCAAGAAGATCGAACGCTTCTTTTATGGCGAGGACATTCGCCGCGTTCCGTACGATCGCGTCGGACGCCTCTCGTTCTCCGAACGCAGCATCAGCAACTACGTGGAGCGCTTCCTTTCGCATCTTGACGTAGAGATGATCCGCCAGCGCAAGTATGCGCTGTTGGTCGACTATTCTCACGGCCTGGCGGCTACGGCCTTCCCGCAGATCCTGGGCGAGCTGGGATGCCGTGTGCTGGCAATGAACAACTATGTGGACGTGACGCACTATGCCGACCCCATGGGCGAAGTGCTGGATCAGTCGGCAACCATCATGCGGTCGCTCGGGTATCAGATCGGACTCAAGATCGACCCCGGTGCGGAGAAGATCGGCCTGGTGGACGAGCGGGGGATCTGGTACACCGGCTTGCGATTGCTCACCATCGTCACCAAGCTGTTCATGGAAGTGAACCGCGATCGTGAGCCTTACAAGATCGCCGTACCCGTGCAGGCCACGCAGGAGATCGAAATGGTGGCCGAGGGGCACAACGTGCAGATCGTGCGGATCCGGAACTCTCACACGGCCATGATGGAAGCCACGCGCGACCCCGAAGTGCTGTTCGTTGGCGGAACACGCGGCGGCTTCATCTATCCGGAATTCCTGCTGGCCAGCGATGGCATGTACAATGCCTGTCGCATCCTGCAGATGCTGGCGCAGACCGGTCGGCAGCTTAGCGAGCTCGATCAGCAGTTGCCGAAGCGGTATCAATCCACGATCAACGTGGCCTGTCCATGGGAGTCCAAAGGCACGGTCATGCGCCGAGCCATGGAATTCTCCGAGGGAAAAGAGCGGTTGTTGATCGATGGTGTCAAGATCCTGGACGGAAACCTGACCGTACTTCTCGTGCCGGATCGCGAACTTGCAACATTCACTGTAACAGCCGAAGCCAACGATGCTGCTGCGGCCGAGCGCGAAGCGGGTCGGTTCGCAGTGTTGGTGGCTCAATGGCGTGATGGGAACTAACAGCTATGGATCTGAAGATCTCTGATATTCTCGCACCGGCCAGCGTTTGCCTGGACCTGGAGGTTGCCGACAAGACCGACCTGCTGACCAGATTGGTGGACGTGGTATCGGCCACCGGAAAGGTCAAGGATCGCGACACCCTCCTGAAGGTGATCCTCGATCGCGAGAAACTGATGTCCACCGGGATCGGCTACGGCGTAGCACTGCCGCACGGCAAGAGCAGCGTGGTGGAGTCCAGCGCCGCCGCGGTTGCAACGCTGCGGGAACCGATCGACTTTGATGCGCTGGACGACAAGCCGGTGAACATCGTTCTGCTCCTTGTGGGTACCGAAGACAACGTAGGCGCTCACCTTCGACTGCTCAGCCGGATCTCGCGCATGGTCGGTACGGAGCAGTTCCGTTCGGACCTGTTGGCGGCGCGCACCGTTGAAGAGGTGCTCGACCTCTTTGCGTCCTACGAAGAAGAGCGAGCCTGAGATGATCAAGGTCGTACGGGGGATGCGCGACCTGTTCGGCACCGAACTGGCAACCTGGCATCGCGTTGAACGCGTGATCCGGCAGATGGCCGATGCCTACGGGTATCGCGAATTCCGCACACCCATCGTTGAACACACCGAGCTGTTCAAGCGCGGCGTTGGCGAAGGGTCGGATATCGTGGGTAAGGAGATGTACACCTTCGACGATCGCGGCGGAGACTCACTGACCCTGCGTCCGGAGATGACGGCGCCGATCGTACGCGCAGCCATCGAGCACAACCTGGTACGCCACCAGCCAACGTCGCGCTTGTGGTACTACGGTCCACTCTTTCGCTATGAGCGCCCTCAGAAAGGCCGTTACCGCCAGTTCCATCAGTTCGGCGCTGAGTTGCTGGGATCGGCCCAACCCGAGGCAGATGCAGAGATCATCCTGCTGGCGTGGGAAACACTCCGTATGCTGGGGATCACGTCCGTTGCCCTCGAACTCAATACTCTGGGCACGGCCGCTTCTCGGCAGGCCTATCGCGACGCGCTTGTAGAGTATCTGCAGGATCGCAAGGAGCACCTGTCTGAAGACAGTCAGCGGCGTCTGCAACTGAACCCACTGCGGATCCTGGATTCGAAAGACCCGGCCGACAAGGCGATCACAGACGGAGCGCCGCTGTTGCGCGATCATCTCGACGTAGACTCGCAAGAACACTTTGCGACCGTGCGCCTGCTACTGGATGCCGCCGGTGTGCCGTACACGGTGAATGACCGCCTCGTTCGCGGTCTGGATTACTACAGCCATACCGTGTTCGAGATCACCACCACCGATCTGGGCTCGCAGAATGCCGTGTGTGGCGGTGGACGCTACGACCCGCTCTTTGCCATGCTTGGTGGACAAGAGACGCCGGCCGTGGGCTTCAGCATCGGCGTGGAGCGCTTGGTACTCCTGCTCGAACAGCTCGAAGGGGGCTTCCCACCGGAACCGCCCGCCGAGGTCTTCGTGGTGGCCCTGAGCGATGATGCCCGTCTGCCGGCGCAGCTGCTAGCCATTCGTCTGCGACGCGCCGGGTTCACGGTGCTGAGCGACCTGCAGCGCCGGTCCGGAAAAGCTCAACTCAAGGAAGCCGCTAAAGAAGGTGTCCGCTGGGCGCTACTGCTAGGTACCGACGAACTGGCAGACGAGACCGTGGTGGTGCGTCGGATGCACGATGGGTCACAGACCAACGTCGGCCACTCTGAACTCGAATCGTTCTTACGTGCCTGAGGCACGTTCAGGATTGTGATGCCCACTTCTACCGAACCCGAATATCGCGTTGTGCTTTCGTATGGTCCACGTCAGACCAACGAGACTCCCGGGCTTGTGGTGGCGATCGAGACCAAGCGGGAATTCACGTCGTTCGGATATCAGCTGCAGCTGACGTCCGTGCCAGCCCCCTCCCAAACGACCTATGAGATCCGTATCGGCGGCATTACGCTGCCAACGATCGGGCGTCCGCAGCCCGGGCCGGCCCGTGGAGAAGTGGTCGAAGCGCTACCCACGGATGGCACGTACCACCTGGTGATCACGCGAAAGGCGCAGCGGGCACAGTGCAGGTTCACGATCGCTCAAGGGCGCATCGGAGAGCTCCTGTCTGTGGATGAAGGGGGCCTGACCACCTTTGAGATCGGCTCGCGATGACGTCGGAACGCCGTCCGGCTTCCGGTTCCGACCGCGTCCAGTTCGGTCGAGCCGCCATCTCCAAATGGCAGATCAAGGTGGTGCTGACCGTGTTCGGTCTGGGGATCATGGCTCTGGTGCTGATGTACACCAAGACCATCGTGGACGACCTGGTGCGCAACGAGATCAGCACCGTAGACCTGTATGCCGGGCTTCTGGCTCGATCGGCGCAGGACGCCGAAGACCAGGAACTGCTGTTCTACCTGGACCGCGCCTACAGCTCGATCCACTTCCCCGTAGTGATCACCGGTGCGGACGAGCAGCCGATCTACCCATACGGGCAGTTCATGCTGAACGTGGAACTGGACTCGACGTGGTCCACCGAAGAACAACGCTCCTACGTGGCCGACCTGATCGCCGAGATGAAGCTGGAGTATCCTCCCTACGAGATCACCACGCCCGAAGGGGAAGTGATCCAGAAGATCTTTTACACGAACTCGGCCATCGTGCGGCGGTTGCGCTATATGCCGTATGTCGAGATCCTGATCGTTACGGCCTTCATCCTGGTTGGCTACGTAGCGTTCAGCACCATCCGACGCAACGAAGTGTCCAACATCTGGGTCGGCATGGCCAAAGAGGCCGCGCACCAGCTGGGTACACCGCTCAGCAGCCTGCTGGCCTGGCTGGAGATCCTGCGCAGCGGTGATCAGGACCGGGAGCTCGTGGCTCGTACGATCGACGAGATGGAGCAGGACGTGAACCGGTTGAACGTGATCGCCAACCGCTTCAGCAAGATCGGGTCGCAGCCGCAGAAGGCGCGGATGAACATGGCAGAGGAGATCGAGCGCGTGTGCCGGTACTTTGATTCGCGGCTGCCCAACATCGGACGCAAGGTGGTGATCGAGCGGGACCTTGATCCCACGGTGGAGTGTGACGTAAGCCCCGATCTGTTCGCGTGGGTCCTGGAGAACCTGATCAAGAATTCCACCGAGGCTATGGAACGCAAGGACGGGCTGATCAGCATCACGCTGCGTGCACGCGCCAAGGGCGGCGCCTTGATCCTGGTGGCCGACAACGCCAAGGGCATGACGGCCAAGGATCGCAAGCGGGTCTTTCAACCCGGATACACCACCAAGCGCCGTGGCTGGGGTCTTGGACTCTCGCTCTCGAAGCGTATCGTTGAGGAGTACCACGAAGGGAAGCTGTTCATCAAGGACACGCAGCCTGGCGTTGGCACCACCTTTCAGATGGAGATCCCGTGAATCGCGCGCCCGAGCCCGGACACATCGACTGGTTGATCCTGCTGCCCGTGGCTGGACTCCTGATGTTCAGCGTGGCGTTTGTGTACAGTGCCAGTTCCTCGTTTGCCGCCTTCAAGTTCGGCTCGTCCGAACAGTTGTTCTGGAACCACGCACTACGCGTCCTTCTCGGCCTTGTCCTGATGATCGCTGTGTCGCGCATGGACTATCGGGCCTGGGAGCGCATGAGCGCCACATCCCTGCTGATCGCCCTGGGTTTCCTGGTGATGGTCCTCTTGATGGGTACCGAGATCAAGGGTGCCAGCCGCTGGGTGCACCTTGGGCCGATCAACTTTCAGCCCTCCGAGCTGGCAAAGTTTGCCGTGGTGCTGCACACCGCTGTGCTGCTCAGTGCACGCAAGGCGCTGGTACGCGACTGGCGCAAGTCCATTCTGCCCGTGATGGCCTGGGCCCTGCCGGTGTGCGTGCTCATTGCGCTACAGCCCAACATGTCCACCGCCACGGTGGTGTTCCTGATCGTCCTCAGCATGCTGTTCATGGCCGACGTGCGACCCTTGCACCTGATCACCGTGATCGGTGCGGGTGGACTGGCAGGGGGCTTGTATGCCGTGAGTGCCGAGTACCGCCTGAAGCGCCTGATGGCCTATTTCGGCTCTGATGGTGCCGATCCGGCCGTTCGGTACCAGGTGGATCAGGCCCTGATCGCCTTTGGCAACGGCGGCATCACCGGCGTAGGCCCCGGTCAGAGCCGTCAGCGCGACTTTTTTCTGCCGGAGTCCCACGGCGACTTCATTTTCTCGATCGTTGGAGAGGAATACGGCTTTATCGGCATCGCCTTGCTGCTGGGCTGCTTCTTGTTGGTGGTCTGGCGCGGATATGGTGTGGCTCGTAAAGCTCCCGATGCGTATGGACGCCTGCTGGCCGGCGGGATCACCACCACGTTGGCGCTGTATGCGTTTGTGAATGCGGGAGTTACCTGTGGGCTGCTGCCCACCACCGGACTACCCATGCCGTTCATCAGCTACGGCGGGTCCAGTGTATTCTTCAGCACCATTGCCGTTGGCGTGCTGCTGAACATCTCTTCTCATGCCGGCGTCTACCGGCGAAAAACGCCGGAGCCCCCTTCCGAATGATGACCACGTCATTTTTTTCGTACTTTTCTTTTCGATGAAGACCGCGATCGACCGCCTGTACCACTCCATTACCGACGTCAGCAAGATGATCGGAGAGGAGCAGCACGTTCTCCGCTACTGGGAACGGGAGTTTCCGCAGTTGCGTCCGCAAAAGAACCGGGCCGGCAACCGGGTGTATGCGGAAAAGGACCTGCAGGTACTTCGGGTGATCAAGCGGCTGCTTCGCGAGCAGCGATATACAGTGGCCGGTGCGAAGGAGTACCTTCGAACGCACGGACTGGACCTCGCTGATGTACCGGCCGCGCCGGACGTTGTGGCAACTGTGGAGGAGCGTGCGCCACAAGGGGTGGAGCCGAATCAGCGCGAGCGGACCGCTCGCGAACTGGCGGCCGAACTTCGTTCCATTGCCGGAGTCCTTCGGCAGCGGGTGGGTGCCAGGTAAGGGGAACGATCGATAACGGGACGATAACCAATTCACATTGAGGTATTTGAACATGATCCGACAGGTTCGTGCTGTTGCCTGGAGCGCGGTGGCCTTTGCCCTGATGGCAACGGCAACCCAGGCTCAGGAGCGCAGTTATACTACCCGGATCGTTGGCACGCATGCCGACGAGGTCCTGGGCGTGTTCGTGAACGACGACAATACGATGGTGGCGACGTGCAGCCTGGACGAGACCATCAAGCTGTGGTCGCTTCCCGATGGCAAGGAAATGAATACGCTCACCGGTCACACGGCACAGGTGAACAACCTGTCGTTCTCGGGTGATGATTCCAAGCTTGTGAGCGGATCCAACGACCGCACGGTACGGCTGTGGGACGTGAACACCGGTGCACAACTCCAGGTACTGCGCGGCCACCAAGCCGAAGTGATCGGCGTGTACTGGGATCCGGTGGACGGGAGCAACATCGTTGCCAGCACATCGTTCGACAAGACGGTCAAGCTGTGGGATGCCCAGCTGGGGATCGAGTTGAAGACCCTTCGCTATCACACCATGCAGACCAACAACGTGGCCTATTCCTACGATGGCAAGTACATCGCCTCGGCCTCGGACGATCGCACGATCGCCATCTGGTCTACGGACTTTACCAAGAAGGATCCGCTGATGATCCTGCGTGGCCATGCCGCTCCGGTCCTCACGGTGCTGTACTCGTTCGACTCCCGATATCTGGCTTCGTCGGACGAGAATGGCGTGATCAAGATCTGGCAGATGCCGTCCGGCGAACTGGTGCGCACCATCAATGCCCACACAGGGCTGGTGCAGGACGTGTCCTTTGCCGAAGACAACAAGACGCTTGTTTCGGCCAGCCTGGACAAGACCGTGAAACTGTGGGACATTACCACCGGACAGAACCTGATGAGCGCCGATGTGGGTGTGGAAGTCTGGTCGATCGACCTGACCAGCAACGCCGATGTGATCATCCTGGCCTGTGCCGACGGCAGTGTTCGGTTCATGGTGGACAACAATGCCAGGTCGGGCAAGAATCCGGGAGGACGCTAACATGAGAACGCTCACAAGAACCCTGCTCTTCTCCGTATGTGCAGCCGTGCTGGCTCTTGGCGGCTCTTCCGCCGTGAAGGCCCAGAGTGCGATCGGCACCGTTGTGACCATCTCCGGATTCGTGCTCGATCAGAACACGTTGTTGCCGGTGGAGGCCAATTACAGCGTGTATGATGCCAAAGGCGGCAAGGTGGGACAGCCGCGCCGCGCTAATCCTTCCGACGGCTACCTGGTTACCGGCCTCAAGCCGGGTGAATCGTATACGATCCGCGTGGAAGATCCGCGCTACTTCAAGGACGAATTCGTAGTGGCCCTTCCGTCTGCCGGCAAGTACACCGAGGTTTCCAAGGACTTCATCGTGCGAAAGATGGAAGCTGGCAAGAAACTTTCCATCGATCCTCCGCCGTTCGATCTGCGGAAGGCCGACGTAAAGGAAGGCACCGAAGACGACCTGCGCTCCTTTGCGCGCATGCTGGTGATCAATCCCGGCGTAAAGGTGGAGTTGGTATGCTATCCCGATGAGGAACTGCCGGCCAATCGCGCTCGGCAGATCAGCGAACAGCGCGCCAATGCACTGAAAACCTTCCTTGTGAATGCCGGCGTGTCCGCGGATCGGATCACGGTCAAGCCCGCTTCGACCACCGACCCGCTGAATCCACCGCCGTTGCGCAAGGGTGCCAAGGGCAAGCGATACATCGGACCGGTGTACGTGTATATCGCTTCGGTATAAGGCGTTACCAAGAGCAGCATCTGGATCAAGCGCGAGATGGGATCGCGGCGAAAGCCGTGACGTCCATCCCGCGCTTGTCTGTGTTCACGCCGACCTTCCGTATATTCGTGGCTCATTTGGTCCCGTGGTAGAGTGGCTATACAGAGCTCTGCAAAAGCTCGTACGGCGGTTCGAATCCGTCCGGGACCTCCACAGAAACGGCAGCAGCTGGCAGGCCAAGCGGTTGCTGCAGCGTATCGATCACCCCAACGACATCCCATGGCAACAACAGCAGATCTACGAATTGGAGCAGTGATCAAGCATCAGGGCGAACTGTGTGTCGTGCTGGAATCTCAGCACCGTACGCCGGGCAACCTGCGGGCCTTTTACCAGGTGAAGATGCGCGTGATCAAGACCGGCAAACTGAAGGAAGAACGCTTCCGATCCGGTGAGACCATCGAATTTGTGCGGATCGAGACCAACAATTACCAGTACCTCTATCGCGACGGCGATCTCTTTACGTTCATGGACACCAACACGTACGACCAGATCCCGGTGGGTCTGGAGATCGTGGGCGATGGTGCCAAGTGGATGAAAGAAGGTACCGAGGTCCAGATCGGCCGCGACGAAGAGGGCAACGTGATCACGCTTGCTCTGCCGTCGAACGTGGCCTTGCGCGTAACACATACCGAACCCGGTGTGCGGGGAGATACTGCGACCAACGTGCTCAAACCGGCCACCGTGGAAACCGGCGCTTCGGTGAGCGTACCGTTGTTCGTGAACGAGGGCGACCTGATCCGAGTCGACACATCGACCGGCGACTATATGGACCGCGTCAAGGAGTAACACTCCGTATTCGCAACCTGGGTGGAAGGAACTATGGACCTCAACTACCTCAAGAAGCTGATGAAGATCTTCGATGAGAGCTCTGCTACAGAGCTGACCATCGAAGAAGAGGGCACCACGATCGCCCTATCAAAAGTGCAACCCGAACACATGGCACCGATGATGCCGGCAGGGTACTCGATGCCGATGCCGATGTCGATGCCCATGGCTTCGGCTCCGGCTGCTCCGGCTCCGGCCCCGGCTGCTGCCGCGGCTGCACCTGTTGCCGTCGAGCCAGCTGCAGCAAGCGGGCACGAGGTCACCTCGCCGATCGTAGGGACGTTCTACCGAGCCCCCTCCCCGGATGCTGATCCGTTCATCCAGGTGGGACAGCGCGTGTCTGCCGGCGACACCTTGTGCATCGTGGAGGCCATGAAGCTGATGAACGAGATCGAAAGCGACATGACGGGTACGGTCGTGAAGATCCTCGTTGAGAACGCTCAGCCCGTTGAGTATGGTCAGCCGTTGTTCGTGATCAAACCAGACTGAGTGTCGGGATCATGATCAAAAAACTCCTGATCGCCAACCGAGGAGAGATCGCGCTGCGGATCATCCGAGCCGCGCGTGAACTCGGGATCCGTACGGTTGCCGTGTACTCCGAAGCCGACCGTGCTTCGTTGCATGTTCGCTTTGCCGACGAGGCCGTGTGTATCGGTCCGGCTGCCGGTAAACTCTCCTATCTGAACATTCCTTCGATCATCGCTGCGGCGGAAGTGACGAATGCCGATGCGATCCATCCCGGGTACGGGTTCCTGGCCGAGAACGCCACGTTCGCCGAGATCTGTCTGGAAAGCAATCTCACGTTCGTTGGGCCGAGTGCAGACTCGATCAACCGCATGGGCAACAAGTCCGTTGCCAAGGAAACGATGCAGGCCGCCGGTGTGCCGGTCGTACCGGGGTCGGAGGGCATCGTCGAATCCATCGATGATGCACGGCGCGTTGCCGAGCAGGTGGGGTATCCTGTGATGCTCAAGGCTGTGGCCGGTGGTGGCGGCAAGGGCATGCGCTATGTAGAGACGGCTGCCGACCTGGATCGTGCCTATGCCACGGCGCGTGGCGAGGCCGAAGCCGCCTTTGGTAATGGCGACGTGTATATCGAGAAGTTCATCGAAGAGCCGCGCCACATCGAGATCCAGGTCTTTGCCGACGCTCATGGCAATGTGGTGCACCTGAACGAGCGGGAGTGCTCGATCCAGCGGCGCCACCAGAAACTCATCGAGGAAGCCCCTTCCCCGATCATGACGCCGGAACTGCGAGCCGCCATGGGCGAGGCTGCTGTGAAGGGGACGCGATCCGTGGACTATCGCGGCGCCGGTACGATCGAGTTCCTGGTAGACAAGCACCGGAACTTCTACTTCATGGAGATGAACACGCGGATCCAGGTGGAACATCCCGTCACTGAACAGTCGATGGGCTACGACCTGATCCAGGAGCAGTTGATCGTGGCAGCAGGGGAACGTCTGACCATCCAGCAGAAAGACCCGGTGTTGCACTCGATCGAGTGCCGGATCAATGCCGAAGACCCCTACAAGGATTTCCGTCCTTCGCCCGGCCGCATCGAATCACTGAACTTCCCTGGTGGCCCCGGTGTGCGGGTAGACTCGCATATCTACCAGGGATACACCATTCCGCCGCATTACGACTCGATGGTGGCCAAGCTGATCACCTTTGCTCCTACGCGCACGGAAGCCATCGCCAAGATGCGCCGCGCGTTGGACGAGTTCGTGATCGAGGGCATCGAAACCACGCTTCCGTTCCACCGCAAGATGATGGTGAACAAGGATTTCATTGCCGGAACGTTCGACACCAAATATCTCGACACACACGATTGGAAAGCCTGATCATGGAATTCCCTGAGAATCTGAAGTACACCAAAGAACACGAGTGGGTACTCGTGGAAGGCAACATTGCCACGATCGGCATCACGGCTCACGCCTCCAGCGAGTTGGGCGACGTGGTCTACGTCGACATTCCCGATGCTACCGCTACGATCAGCGCCGGCGACACCGTTGGAACGATCGAAGCCGTGAAGACCGTGGCAGATCTGTATTCACCGGTCAGCGGTACGATCGTTGCCGTGAATGCCGTGAACGATGGGCCCGACATCGTGAACCGCGAACCGTACACCAACGGCTGGCTCATCAAGATCGAGATGTCCAACGCATCCGAAGTGGATGGCCTGATGGATGCCGCTGCCTACAGACAATTGATCGGACAGTGATCCGGCTGAACCAAATGACGGTCGGTCAAACTCTCACCACGACATTCTGTTGAACCTTTTTTGGGGAACCCCCATGCGAAACCTGCTGATCCTTGCGGCCTTTGCCGTAACCCTCCTGTCGGCCATGCCAGCCGCCGCTCAGTCCAATACGTCTTCGCTGGCACCAGCCCCGGCCGAGCCGGTAGTGCTTCAGCCGAAAATGAAACTGGCAGACGTAAAGGCCGTGGCCCAGTTCATCCAGGGCGTGGATCTGCGCGGCACGGAAGTGGACGCCTATCTTGATACCCGTAAGGCACTTACGGATGCTGCCGCAGCTGCCGAGAAGGCCGGCAAGAAGGACGAAGACGTGCTCAACTTCGACATGCGCCTAGACCAGGCTCAGAACCTCTTTACCCTGATGCAACGTGGCTCCTTGAAGGGGGCTGAGGCAGAGAAGTGGAAAGAGATCGTCGAAGCCCTCCGCGCCTCCGTCAAGGATGCCCAGGACAAGATGAAGAAGTAACCTCCTTACGCATACGAGTACAACAGAACGCCGGCTAAAAGCCGGCGTTCGTCGTTTTAGCCTAGGCGTTCGCGAATGTGGCAGAGTAATAAGTCGAATCAGCTGCTTCTGTATCGACTAAACACCTGTGGAAAGAATTATCGCCAGGTGCAAAAAAGACTTGCGCAGTATCATAACTCGCCAGTTATATTGCACATGTTGATTACTGGTAGAAGATGGTCGAATACGACTTCTCCGGTGTCAATACACCAGTCGAGATAGACGGTACGGTGTCAGTTGAACGGCATGCAGCATACCTACCATCTCGGTGCTTCGGGGAATCTGCACCATGGCCAAAACAAAGTCCGCGAGAGTCTCGCAGCGAATCCTGAAAAAGGACCGGCAGATCGCCCAGGCGGTGCTGTCCTTGAAGGATTACAAGCCGGCGAATGCGGATTTTTCGGCCCAACGGCTGCAGGAAGCACTCGAGAAGCTCAAGCGCGCCGAAGAAGCCGAGGCCGCTGCTCTGGAGGCAGCGGCCAAGGCTCGTGAAGCAGCGGTTTCTCTGGAAACGGCGTTTCACGAGCTGGTGCTTGGTGCCAAACGACAGGTGATCGCCCAGTATGGAGATGACTCGGACGAGATCACGTCACTGGGCATGAAAAAGAAGTCTGAACGACGTTACGGCCGCCCTCGCAAGTCAGAGAGCGAGGACACCTGACGATCCCACGGCTAGGATGCCGAGCAGCACGGCATGCAGCATAAAGAGGAACTCGCAGCTTTGTGGGAGAGTTGCAAACAACAACGGCCTGCCAGTAATGGCAGGCCGTTGCTGTTTTTAACACGATGTCTCCGGGAACGTCGCAGACGTACCGTCGCAGACGTACCGTCGCAGACGTACCGTCGCAGACGTACCGTCGCAGACCTACCGTCGCAGACGTACCGTCGCAGACGTACCGTCGCAGACCTACCGTCGCAGACGTACCGTCGCAGACCTACCGTCGCAGACCTACCGTCGCAGACCTACCGTCGCAGACCTACCGTCGCAGACCTACCGTCGCAGACCTACCGTCGCAGACCT
>JANJTN010000012.1 GCA_024711065.1 bacterium | reverse complement strand
CCGGCGTTCTTTCCGGCGAACCTGTTCGGTGTGCCGGATCCTCGGGCAACCGACACCACGCCGTCCACCGATCCGCGGGAGATCTGTTCGATCGGCGTGGGTGGACAGATCGTGGTCGGTTTTGCCGATCACGCCGTAGTGGATGCACCGGGACCCGACCTGATCATTTTCGAGAATGCGTTTCGGTATGGGGCTGGCAAGCTCTACGCCGAACCGGCACGGGTGGAGGTGAGTCGCGACGGAGTTGTGTGGACGGCCTTCCCGTACGACTCGGTGTCGTTGCTCGGCTGTGCCGGCGTGACGCCAACAACCGGCGACGATCCGTTCGATCCGCAGGTCAGTGGTGGCGACCAGTTCGATCTGGCAGACATTGGGGTAGACTCCATCCGATGGGTACGACTTACGGACCTGTGCGACGTGATCCTGAGCAACCGTGCGCACCCGTTCTACGATCCTACGTTGTCGGGCTTCGACCTGGACGCGATCACGTCGCCCCATGCCGTCCGCGTTGCCGATGGCCTACAGGTGGTGGTGGAGCCGCGCGCGGCGATCATCGAGATCAGCGTTCCCAGCGGTGGAGGGCAGTATCGCGTCCACGACACCGCCGGCCGCCTCCTGTGGGAAGAGTCGTTAGCTGCCGGCGTCCATCAGCGTTCGCTGTATCACCTGGCCGTTACGTGCGGATTGGTGACGGTGTCCACCGACGCCGACGTGCGCACGATCAAGGTGTTGCGATGAAGACCAACGTTGGAGCATTTGAACCCTTTAACGTTGGAGGTCGATCAGCTTCCATCGTTCAAATGTTCACATCCTCAAACGTTCAAATGTTCAAGTCCTCAAACGTTCAAATGTTCACATCCTCAAACGTTGGACGAGTGCTATTCGTAGTACTGCTTGTACTTGTTCCTTCGTGCGTTCCCACGCCATCCGAGCCCGACGGTGGAGTGATCACAACGGTGCCGGGCGGCGTGTATACGCTCTGCGAAGGGCTGTGGCAGCAGAACAACGCGTCGCTCTCGTATCGCGACCCCAACGGCACAACGCATCGCGATGTGTTTCGCGGCGTGAACAAAGGGGAGACTGTGGGCGACACGCCAACGGACGTAGTGGTGTTGGGCGACACGATGATCGTGAGTGTGAGCACGTCGCGCGAGTTGATGATGGTCGATCGGCGAACGGCACGGGTGATCCGGCGGACAACCATCGGAGCAACCGAGCAGCCGTATCGTCTGGCGCTGGCGGGGGACCGGCTGTACGTTTCATGTCTGAATGCCGATGTGGTGATCGAAATCAATGCGCGCACGCTGGAGCGGACCACCCAGAACGTCAGCGTAGGCCCCGCGCCGGAAGGCGTTGCTGCCACGGCAACCAAACTGTATGTAGCCGTAAGCGGTCTAGGAGATCTGCGCCGCAGCGAGCCCCTTTCCAGCACGCTTCAGATCCTGCGCCGATCCGACATGTCCGTTGCCGGACAGATCGAGGGTCTGTGGAACGTAGCCGACGTGATCGCTGATCCCTCTCGCAATCTGGTGTGGGCAACGTACCGTCATTTCGCATCCGAGCCGGATTCGCTCGGAGGCGTGGTGGCGATCGATACGCGCGCGGATACCGTGGTGCGGACGTTTCGTCTTGCGTCGCCGACGCGGCTAACGCTGGATGAGGTTTCGGGTGAGGTGTTCGTGTTGCATCGGGATGGCATCGAAATGCTTGCCGTGGGCGCCGCGCCGCGGAGGGTGATTGGCCATACCTCTGGCAACGGTGCCGACGTTTGGTATGCCTTGTGGCGTCACCCCATCAGCGGGCATCTGTACGTTGGTAACGCACGGACCTTTGTGACCGACGGCGAGGTGTTAGTGTATACGGTGCAGGGGGCTTTGCGGGAGCGGTACGCTGTGGGGCTGAACCCCACGGCGTTCGCCTATTAGCGCTGCACGGCAAAGCCGGCGTCGCGCACGATCTGTTTGGCGCGTTCTACGTGATCGCCCTGGATCTCGATGGCATTATCGGTTACCTGACCGCCGGTACCCAGTGCCTTTTTGAACTGTGCCAGCAGGTCGTGCAACTCCTTGGGGTGGGAGTTGAACCCGTAGACGATGGTGATCATTTTGCCACGGCGCTTTTCGGTGCGCACCTTCACCACCACGACCTTCCCATCGTAGCCTGTTTTCTTGCCCTCCGGCTTGTTGGGCTTGTCCATCCCCATCAGGGAAGCGAGATCTTCGAGTCCTGGCATGAGGCGAAGTTATAGGTTTGCGGTGTGCGCACCTACTTCACCATCGCAGCCCTGATCGTGGTCACCGTCTTCTACGCGGTAACGGTGATCCTGCACATGCTGATCTTCCGCGATCGTGAGGTCTTCTATCGCTATGCGCGGTCGTGGTCTCGGGTGTTGCTGGACCTCTCCCGTGTGCACGTCACGCTCGAAGGCGTAGAGCGGCTGCTGCCGGGCGAGCGGTATGTCTACGCCAGCAACCACGCCTCGTTGTTCGACATCCCGGTGGTGCTGGCCACCATCCCCGACAACATCCGCATCATGTACAAGCGCGAGCTGGAGCGGATACCGGTCTTCGGCTGGTGCCTCAAGATGTCGCCGTTCATTGCTGTGGACCGTGCCCGCAGCCGCGAGGCGGCCGGTGTGCTGGATTCGACGGTCGACACCATGAGCAGCGGCACCTCGGTACTGGTCTTTCCGGAAGGCACACGCAGCAACACCGGCGAACTGGGCGTGTTCAAGCGCGGCGCTGTTTCGCTGGCCGTCAAGAGCCGCACGCCGATCGTCCCGGTAGCCCTGATCGGCACGGCCGCCATCCTGCCGGCCCGCACGCGGAAGCTGGTAGGGGGCTCGGTACGGGTGCATGTGGGCCAACCCCTTTCAGTAGACGGCATGGCAACGTCGGCGAACGAGAAGGCCCTCACCGCAGCGGTCCGCGATCAGGTTGCGGCGTTCCTGCAGGAAGCATCGTAAGTTTGAGGCATGGATCGTAATAGCATCAAACGGATCGCCGAACTGGCCCGCCTGGAATTCACCGATGCCGAAATGGACACGTTCGCACGAGAGTTCGAGAGCATCATCAGCTATGTGAGCGTGATCGAACAAGTGGACATGACCGGCGTTGAACCTCAGGCCAGCGTTTCGGGGCTGACCAACGAGCCGCGCGAGGACGTGGTGGGCGAGTGCCTGTCCACGTCCGAGGCACTGACCAATGCGCCGAAGAAGAACGAGTCGTTCTTCAAGGTGCCAAAGGTCCTGGGATGACGCTCGGCGTGATCCCTGCCCGGTTCGCCTCTACGCGGCTGCCAGGCAAGCCCCTTGTGGACCTCAATGGCAAGCCCATGATCCAGTGGGTCTGGGAAGCCGCACGCACGGCACGGCAGATCGACCGCTTGGTAGTGGCTACCGATAACGATCTGATCGCGGACGTGGTAAGGGGCTTCGGTGGCGATGCCGTGATGACCGACCCGACCTTGCCCTCCGGTACCGACCGCTGTGCAGCGGCCACGCAGATCCTGGGCATCGACGCCGACATCGTGCTGAACATCCAGGGCGACGAACCGCTGATCCCGGGCGAGTTGCTCGACGATCTGATCCTCACCGTCAAGCGTGGTGACTGCGATGTGGCTACGCCGGTCGCCCGGATCACGGACGCGGCAGATCTGTCCGACCCCGGAATCGTGACTGTTGCCGCCGGCGCCGACGGTCGCGTGCTGTATTTCTCGCGGTCCCCGATCCCGCACATGCGTGGCAAGGCGATGTCCGAGTGGTTGCAGCTCTACCCTTACTGGAAACACATCGGCCTGTATGCCTACACCGCAGAGGCACTGCAGCGCCACATCAACCTTCCGGTCTCGGCCCTCGAAGAAGCCGAAGCGCTGGAGCAGCTGCGCTTGCTCGAAGATGGCGCTCGCTTCCACTGCGTTCTCACCGAAGCCAAACTGGTAGCCGTCGATACCCCGGCCGACGCGGAACGCGTTCGAGCTTTACTCTAGAACAGCTCACACCTCACAGCCCGCAGCTCACATCTCACAGCAACAGCAACAGCTCACAGCAACAGCTCGCAGCAACAGCTCACAGCAACAAAAAAACGGAGAGCGGTCTGTGACCACCCTCCGTTCCGAGTTACTAGCTTCTAGCTTCTAGCGTCTAGCAGTTGGCGTACATCCGCTTTCCGTTTTCCGCTTTCCGCTTTCCGCTTTCCGCTTTCCGATCAATTGAACGCCACCTGCACGCCAACGTGAGGTGTGAGCAGGCCGATGGCCAGGACGCTCGGATCAAAATCCACACTAAGGGCGCGGATTCCGGCATAGACGGCGAAGTTCCGGTTGAGCCAATACTGCATGGCGATCTTGACTGCCAGGGCGGTGGCTTCGGAATCGCCAAAGAGGAGCTGGAACTCGGCCGATGCCGCCAGGTACAGGTTAGCCACACCCATGGCGAACAGGAACCGAGCCTGCGGGCTCAGATAGAAGTAGCTGGCATCGCCAACTTGCAGACCAAGCCCCGTACCGATCTGGACCATTTCATTGATCTGGTACAATCCGGCTACGCCGAGGACCTGACCCGTTTCGACACCAACAACAAGCCCCTTATCGGGTCCTTGCGCAGATGCACTGGCAGCCATACCAACGAGCAGCAGAGCTGCAACAACAACACCGTAGACCTTCTTCATCAGGAATCCCTCTTAAAACTGGTGAATGTGGAAATGAACGTGCCAAATATAGTCGGACGTTTCAACGTCGAGAAGCCTCGTGACCAATCTTTGTTTGCGTAACTTTCGAGCCCCCTGACGCACTGCATGAATCGCCCGATCACAGTTCGACCGTATACGCCTGACGACCGCGAGGTCTGGGATGCCTTCGTCGAGAAGAGCAACAACGGTACGATGTTCCATCAGCAGCGCTTCCTGGACTATCACCCGGCAGGGAAGTGGAACTACCATCATCTGATGTTCTTCGAGGGTCCGACCCTGGTAGGCGTGCTGCCCGGAGGGATCAATGCGCGCGGCGAATACTGGTCGCCCATGGGCGCTTCCTACGGCTCCATCGTCACCGCCGACATCTCGTTCGAGAAGTCGCTGGCCATCGTGGATGCCTTTATCGATCACGGTAAGGGGCTGGGGTGGAAGCATGCCTATCTGATCCCGGCGCCGATCGTGTACACCCGTAATTATAGTCAGCACCACGAATACGCGTTGCTGTATCGCAAGGCCGATTTCGAGCTGCACTACATCTCGCATGCGATCGACCTGAAGCGCGGCGCCGACTTCCTGCAGCACTTCGACCAGACAGCGCGTAAGACCATCCGCAAGATCCTGCGGGAAGGGGAGGTCACGATCCGCGAAAGCGACGATTACGAGACGTTCCACCGCATCCTGGTGGAGAACAAGAAGCGGCACGATACCACACCCACGCATACGCTGGACGACCTGTATCGTCTGCGCGACCTGATGCCGGAGAAGCTGCGCCTGAACATGGTGTATCACGGCGATACACCTATCGCCGGTTCGCTGCTCTTTTTAGCCAATCCCAAGGTGGTGCTGTGCTTCTACAACATGCTCCTGTACGAGTATGAACACCTCAAGCCGGTGTACTTGATCATGTACGAGACCGTGCGATGGGCCGTTGAGAATGGCTACGAGTGGGTCGACATTGGTGTGAGCCAGGATACGAAGGCCGAAGACCCCATGACGCCGTCGCTGGGACTGATCGGCTTCAAGGAACGCTTTGATGCGCGCGGGATCCTTCGCAGCACCTACCATCTGTCGCTGTAGCTTCGCAGCGTGAGAACCGATGTTGTCCTGGTGGCGCTCTCTGCCCTGGAGCAGGATGCCCGTACCCTGAATCTGGCGCGCGCGCTGCGCAGCGCCGGCATGCTGGTGACCGTGATCGCTTCGACCACCGGTGCCAGCCATCCGTTCGACGTGATCCCCTGGGACGATCTTGGCGGCTCGGCATGGAAGCGCACGCTGAGTCTGTACCGCTTCGTGCGCACACTCGACGTCCGCGCTCGCGTGGTGATCGGCATGGACCTCTTCGCCCTTGGCCCGGCACGCTCTCTCGCCCCTCGTCCTTCGCCCCCGGCCCCTCGCCCTTCGTCCCCGGCCCCTCGCCCTTCGTCTCCGACCCCTCGCCCTTCGCCCCTCGCCCCTATTTTCGTTTTCTTTATTTGGACTTAGTCCAAATAAGGTTAATTTCGGACCGTAATAGTCCTACATGCCACCACCACTGTAGATACCAAGATGCGCCCATTGCTGTCCCGCCTTGCGCCCGTCATGCTGGCCCTCGTGCTAGTTGGATGCTCAGACGACCCTGTGAGTCCCGGTCTGGTCGTTCCCGGCACCTATCCCTCGGACAACTACCTGACAAACACGGCCGATCAGCAGGCGCGTCTCGAAGCCTTAACGCGTGCTACCTCGGAGATGGCGCAGGGCCGAGCCTCGATGAACCGCGTGAACCTACCGGAGCTCCTCCGGTTCTATCAGCAGCTGCGTCCCTATGTGAACGACTCGTACGAAGTGTGGGTCGACTCCTGGATCGAAGAGCTGCACAAGTCATCCGGCACGCTGTTCGACGAGATGAAGTCACCCGAAGAATCCGGCGAGGGAGGCGTGGCCAATGCCACGTTGTTCGAAGAACACGGAGTGGAACTTCAGCAGTTGATCGAAAAAGGCTCCTTTGCGTCGTGGGCGTATAACGAAGCCGTGCAGATCATGCAGTCCAGCCCCATGACCACGGCTCACATTGATCAGATCGTGGCTCTGTTCGGTGCGTCGCCGTCGTTCCCGAACAGCGATAAGGTCAGCACGGACAAGGATCGTTTCAGTGCCAAGTATGCAGCCTTGCGCGATAAGAACGACGGTACCGGACCGTACACCAGGTTCCGCGATGCGGCTCTGCTTGCGCAAGGGGCCATTACCTCCGGGCCGCAATACAAGGCCAAGCTGACGGAAGCATTGAACACCATGCGGGTGCAGTGGGAGCGCGCCCTAGCGGCTACGGCGGTGAACTACCTGTATAGCACGATGGATCGCCTCTCGGAGACCAACGTGACCAGCGTTCAACGCACCAGCGCGATGCACGCCTTCGCAGAAGGCGTCGGCTTTCTCGTTGGGTGGTACGGCGTTCCGAATGGTGCACGGATCATCACGGACGCACAGGTGGATGAACTGCTGCAGATCATGCGTACGCCGGTCGAAGGACCGTGGACGCCGTATCTGTTCTGGCAACAATCGGCCACTCATCTGCAGGAACTGCAGGGAGCCGTACAGCGCCTGCAGCAGATCTACGGGTTCAGCAACGCCGAAATGGAAAGCTTTCGCTACAACTGGGTTCAGGTGCAGGGACGATGAACAGGTGGTCGATCTCTGGATGGACGGTAGGGGGCTGGATCGCTCTTCTACTGGTAGGCATTGGATGCTCGTCGGAGGATCCAAAGCCGGCAGACACCTTCGATCGTAAGGCGATGCTCACGGGCATGGCCGATGGGATCATCCTTCCGTCGTACAACCGCCTGGCCACCACCACCGCTGACCTGTCCACCGCCGTCGGAGCCTTCACCCGATCGCCGGACGTGGCGTCGTTGCGGACGGCACAGCAGGCGTGGACGGATGCTGCGGACGCGTGGCAGGATGCTCGGCCGTTCGACTTTGGCCCGGCCGAAGGCTTGTTCGGTACCTTGTCCGAAGACATCGGAACATTTCCGGCCTCGGTCCTCAAGATCGAAACGGCGATCGCCAACGGAGATACTTCGCTTGCCGGATTCGACCGGGATGCGCGCGGGCTGTATGGTCTGGACTACTTGCTATTCCATCACGTGGATGATACTCTGCTGGCACGATTCACCCGCGAGCCCGTGCGAGGTGCGTATGCCCGACGGGTGGCAGCAGTTGTGGACAGTCTGGTACAGAGCGTCCGCACAGCTTGGCGCAACGGATATCGTGAAGAGTTCATTTCGCGCAATGGCACCGATCCCGGCAGCGGCACCAGTTTGCTGTTCAACAACATGGTCCGCTGCTTTGAACAACTGAAGAACTACTCTCTTGGGCTACCGCTCGGCAAGATCGCCGGTCAGAGCAACCCGGAGCCAGACAAGGTGGAAGGCCACTACAGTGGTCGGTCGATCATCCTGCTTCGACGTCACTATGACGCCTTCTTCCGCATCTGGGAAGGCGTAAGCCTGGATCGCCGGCCGATCCCAGGGTTTCGCAGCTACTTGGCCACGGTGCCAGGCGGTGACCTGCTGACCATCTCTACGCTTGATCAGCATGCACGCATCAAGAATGCCATGCTGGAGCTGGCCGATTCCGAGGTGCTCAGCAGTGTGATCCTGGACGACCCTGGGCGCGTGGAAGCCGTGCACACCGAATGCCAGAAGCTGACGCGCTTCATCAAGAGCGACCTCTCGTCGCTGATCGGGATCGCGATCACGTATTCGAGTGGTGATGGCGACTGACCGTGAAGGCTGCCATACGTTCATATCTGTCTCGGGAGGTCCCAGTGACCTCCCTTGCCATTGTTCGGATCCTGTTTGGATCCGTGATGATCGTGAGCTGCGTGCGCTTCATGCTGCTGGGTTGGATCGATACCCAGTACATCCAACCTGCGGTCCACTTTCCGTACTTCGGGTTTGAATGGATCACGTCGCCGGGCTCTCCCGGAATGGAGATCCTGTACGGCGTAATGCTGCTCTCGGCCGTTGGTATCGCCATCGGGGCGTACTATCGCTTCAGTGCGGCGGCCTTCTTCCTCACGTTCACGTACGTGGAGCTGATCGACAAAACGTACTACCTGAACCACTACTATTTCGTGAGTCTGGTGGCGTTTCTATTGTGTCTGGTACCGGCTCAGGCAGCTTGGTCCGTTGATCGGTGGCGCGATCCGGGGCGCTTTCCCACCACCGCGCCGCAGTGGATGCTCGACATCTTCAAACTCCAGATCGGCATTCTCTATGTGTTCGCAGGCATCGCCAAGCTCCGTCCGGAGTGGCTCCTGGACGCCATGCCCATGCGCCTGTGGATGCCGGCCAACGATACGCTTCCGGTGATCGGTCCGTTGATGACGATCCGCTGGATGCCGTGGGCCTTCTCCTGGGCCGGGATGTTGTATGATCTCACGATCCCGTTCTTCTTGTTGTGGCGTCGATCACGTCCGTTCGCCTACGCTACCGTGATCGTCTTTCACACGATGGTGGGCATGATGTTCCAGATCGGCGTTTTCCCGATCGTCCTCATGGCTATGACACTCGTGTACTTTGTGGACAAACCTGCATTCCCCGGCTCCTCGCTGCTCGCTGCTCGCTCCTCGCTGCTCGCTGCTCGCTCCTCTCTACTCATCACGTTCTTCCTTTTCCAGTTGCTCATTCCGTGGCGCTACCTGTTGTATCCCGGGAATCTGTTGTGGACCGAGGAAGGATTCCGCTTCGGCTGGCGGGTGATGCTGGTGGAGAAGGCCGGTACGGCCACCTTCACGGTCACTGATCGTCACACCGGTCGCTCGGGCGTGGTGAACAACCGGGACTTCCTGAACGATCATCAGGAAAAGCAGATGTCGTTCCAGCCGGACATGATCCTGCAGTTCGCTCACATCCTGCACGACCACTATGCGCAGCGCGGCGTTGCCGACCCGATCGTAACGGCCGATGTCTGGGTAACGATGAACGGCGCACCGAGCCGCCAACTCGTCGACCCCACCGTAGATCTCTCTCGAGAGACGCTGGGATTCCATGCGCATTCCTGGGTGTTGCCCTATGAATAGGCTGCTACTCGTCGTGGTGGCGTTCTGGTACTGCACCGCCGCCGTAGCGTTGGCCGGTGGGGGAGTTCGGCACGAGGTGGACTCCACCGGAACACGCAAGGATACGCTCACCATGCGCGGCGTGGATGTACTGGACCGGCGCGATCTGGGTTCGGCGATCCTGCAGATGGATGACATCACGGCCGACGCGATCTATGCCGGACGCAAGACGGAGCTGATCCGCCTGGAGCAGCTCACGATCAACTCGGCCACGAATAATGCTCGTCAGGCCTATGCCAGCGTTCCCGGGTTGAACATCTGGGAATCCGATGGTGCCGGCTTGCAGCTGGGGATCGGTGGAAGGGGGCTTTCCCCGGATCGCACATCCAATTTCACCACGCGTCAGAACGGGTACGACATCTCGGCCGACCCGCTGGGATATCCCGAGAGCTATTACACGCCACCGCTCGATGCACTCGAGCGGATCGAGATCGTGCGTGGCGGCGGCGCACTGCGCTATGGAACGCAGTTCGGTGGGGTGGTGAACTTCGTCTTCCGGGAGCCAACCCGTACTTCGCCCCTTGCCGGAAGATTTGCGCTCACGGGCGGATCGTTCCTGTTCGCCAGTGCCATGGCCGACGTCCACGGCTCAACGGACGATGTCTGGTACCGCGTGTTCTATCAGGGAAAGCGGTCCGACGGATGGCGGCCCAATTCCGAGTTCGACATGCATACCGTGTACGCCATGGCTGGGGCGAGTGTGACCGACCGACTGCGCCTGCGGGCGGAGTACACGGGCATGTCCTACCTGGCGCATCAGCCCGGTGGACTCACCGATCGTCAGTTCGACACGGATCCGTCGGCATCCTACCGAGCGCGCAACTGGTTCACCGTGTCCTGGAACCTGGCGTCGCTCCGGCTGGACTACCTCGCCGGAGAGACCACCACCATCCGATCGTTGTTCTTCGGCAACGTCAGCGGTCGTACGTCACTCGGGAACCTGGACCGCATTACGATGGCCGATCTGGGTGGCCCCCGCACGATGATCGACGGATCGTTCACCAACCTCGGGAACGAGACCACCGTGAGCTTCGACGTCGATCTGCTGGGCAACATCTCCAGCATCGTTGCAGGGTTCCGACTCTTTCATGGGAATACGGTGCAGCAGCAGGGCGACGCTTCGGACAGTTCGGATGCCGACTTCACGTTCACCAACCCGGATCGTCTGGAAGGTTCGGACTACACGTTCCCGAATGACAACGTGGCCGTCTTCACCGAAGGACTGATCCGCTTGAGCGACCAGGTGTCGCTGGTGCCTGGCGTCCGCGTAGAGCACATCACCACCAGGGCCGACGGGTACTATCGCGTTACCGTGCGCGACCTGGCCGGCAACCCGGTGGTCGATACGGCCATAGCCGAAGACCGCACGCGGTCGCGCACCATTGTCTTGGCCGGACTGAGCGCGTCGTGGAAACCTCTGCAGGACCTGGAGGTGTATGCCAACGCTGTGCAGAACTACCGATCCATCACGTTCAGCGATCTGCGCATCGCCAACCCCAACCTGGTGGTCGATCCCGATATCGGCGATGAACGCGGATATACGCTGGACCTGGGTCTTCGAGGAATGGTGGTGCCCTGGTTTTCGGTGGACGTGAGTGCCTTTTATCTGCGGTACCAGGACCGAATCGGCGAGATCTTCCGCACCGGCGAAGCGCCGCTGTTCCTGCCATACCGCTACCGCACCAACATTGCCGACGCCTATACTGCCGGGGTCGAAGCCGTCGCAGACCTGTCGATCTCGCAGTTGCTGGAATGGGGGCAGGGGGCTCCGGTGCTGCACGTGATGGTGAATGCCTCGGCGATCGACGGCCGATACCTGGACTCGGAGAATACTTCGGTCTCCGGCAACAAGGTCGAATTCGTTCCGCCCTACACCATCCGTACCGGAGTTCGCACGCAGTGGTCGGGGTTCTCGGCCAGTCTCCTGGCCAGTTGGGTCGGGGAGCACTACAGCGATGCCAGCAACACGGAGTTCTCCTCGTCCGCCGTGGTTGGCCGCATTCCGGCCTATGCCGTGGTGGATCTGTCCGTTGCCTATACGATCGCGGCCTTCACCGTTTCAGCTACCGCGAACAACCTCTTGGATGCCAGCTACTTCACCCGTCGCGCCACGTCGTACCCGGGTCCCGGGATCATCCCCGCCGAGCCGCGATCGTTGTTCCTGACGGTGGCGTGGAATGGTGACATCATCACTACAGAGCGCTGATCAATGTCATGTTTCGGGGTCGGCAAGACCCCGAGTTTGCGTTCAGAAGATCGATACATTCTCTCAGAGGAGATCGTTATGGAACGCAAGCACATCGTGATCATCGGCACCAATTTTGCCGGCTATACCGCAGCCATTGAACTGAAGGAACTCGTTGGAGACAATCACCGGATCACGGTGATCGCCAACACGCACAAGTTCCTCTTCTTCCCGTCGCTGATCTGGTATCCCTTTGGCCTCCGCGAGGAAAAGGACATCACGTTCGACGTACGGCCGATCTATGACAACCACGGGATCGACTTCATCGAGGATGAGGTCCTGAATTTCGATCTCGCAAAGAACACGGTGAACCTGAAGCATCACGACGCCGTGACGTACGATTACATCCTGATCGGGACCGGTCCGAAGGTGGACTACGACTACATTCCGGGACTCCGTGAGCACTCCAACAGCATCGTTGGCTTGGGAGTTGCCCATAAGACTCGCGAAGCCTGGCAGCGCTTCCTCAAGGATCCGGGTCCCATCGTGATCGGTTCTGCGCAAGGCGCCGCCTGCTTCGGTGCGGCGTATGAGTTCCTGTTCAACACCCGCTATCAAGTGGCCAAGAATCATCTCAAGGATGTTGCGCCGATCACGTACATCACCTCCGAGCCCTTTGCGGCACACTTCGGCATCGGCGGCTTTGGCAACGCTCAGAAGATGTGCGAATGGATGTTCAACCATTACCACATCAACTACAAGCTGAACTCCGTGATCAAGGAAGTGAAGGCCGACGGCGTGCTGTTGGAGAATGGCGAGTTCTATCCGTCGAAGTTCACCATGATCATGCCGCGATTCATTGGTGTGGACGCCGTGCGCAACACGCCGGGCCTGGCCAATGCCAATGGCTTTATCGAAGTGGACGACACGTATCAGCATCCGACCTACAAGAACGTGTTCGCCGCCGGAGTGGCCGTACACGTCAAGCCCCCTACCGCTACCGAAGTCCCCTGTGGCGTACCCAAGACGGGTTGGCCCACCGAGCAGATGGCCAAGACGGCCGTGAAGAACATCGTTGCCGACATCAAGGGGCTGCCGCTGAAGGCCGAGAAGTTCGACGACATGGCAGCCTACTGCATCATGGACACGGGCAACATGGGCATGATGATCGTGGGCGATCACATGCTCAGCCCGCGCGAGCACGAGTTCATCATCCCGGGTCCGGAAGCCCATTGGGCCAAGGTGGCATTCGAAAAGTACTTCCTGTGGTCGCGGCGTCACGCCAAGGTCTGAGAATGTATCGATCTCGACCCTGATGCTTCACACAGATGATCGTGGCTCTCCCGTGGAGAGCCACGGTCATATTGTGCAGGAGCGTCGTGAGATTGTCACGTTCTGATCCACAGCGCATGCTGTAGGTTCGTACTCGAAATCTGATCATCAACCCGTTAGGAGTCTTACATGTTTGGAGCTCTCAAGAGCATGTTCGGTGGTGGCAGCGAAGCCGTAGCCGAAGCGATCAAGAACAACGCCGCCATCATCGATGTGCGCACACCCATGGAGTTTCGCGGTGGCCATGTGGCTGGAAGCAAGAACATTCCGCTGAACGAACTCGGCTCGGCCCTCAAGAGCCTCCCCAAGAACACGCCGGTGGTGTTCTGCTGTGCTTCCGGTGCCCGCAGTGGTGCGGCTGCCGACATGGCACGGTCCGCCGGATTCGACGCTCACAATGGCGGTCCCTGGACCAGCGTGAACCGCCTGATGGCTGAAAGGGGCTAACCAGATGTTACGATCCATGTTGATGCTGCCGGTCGTGATGCTGGCGCTTGCTACCGCTGCGTGTGGCCAGACCGCCAAGAACATCGATGTTGCACAGGCCAAAGCGATGATCGACAAAGGCAAGGTGGTGGTGGTGGATGTTCGCACACCCTCGGAGTGGAACAGCGGTCACCTCAAGGGCGCCGTACATATCGATATCTCGAGTGCCGACTTCGACAAGAAGATCGCGCAGCTTGCCAAAGACAAACCCGTGGTGGTGTATTGCGCCGTTGGTGGGCGAAGCGCCAGAGCCGCATCTGCCATGGCCGGCAAAGGGATCACCACCGTGTACAACATGAGCGGCGGAATTCAGGACTGGACGGCGAAGGGTTATCCTGTTGTGAAGTAAGCGATGTAGCAGTGTGGCAGCGGCGATCCGATGGATCGTGGCACGAATGTTGAGAACACAAACAGAGCGCCTCCTTCTTTTCTGGAAGGAGGCGTTCTTCGTTTGGTGCACGTTAAAGATTGATTACATTGGCGGCGGAACAATTCGCGAACCATGATCCACATCTATCGGGGACAGTAGATGGGAGACGATTGGAACGGTCGGCATCCGCCATAGTCGACGGCGATCAGGTGAGTCGCACGAACACGTGCGATGGTGTAGTGGTCAACAGGGGACGGTTGAACGCGGGACACGCTCGCCTCGGCGGATGAATCGACATGCTATGGCCGTCCGCTGAGGACAGATCGCCCCCTGCATCAGATGAACTAACGGTTTCCGTTCACTTCATTGTGCAGGTGTATGAAACACTTTTTACTCCTTTTTGCCTGTCTGTGCATTTCGGCTAGCGCCGCCTTGGCACAGGACAGGACCGTTACCGGGACAGTAACGGACAAGAGCGGCCAGCCCCTTGTGGGCGTGGTGATCCAAGCGAAGGGCTCCAGTGTGGGTACCTTCTCCAAGGCGGGCGGCAAGTTCAAGATCACCGTACCGGAGGGTGCCTCCGCGTTGGTCTTCAAACTGATCGGGATGAAGCAGCACGAGGAAACGCTGGGGGACGCCAGCGAGATCACCGTGGTGATGGATGAAGACCCGATCCATGCAGACGAGGTGGTGGTTACGGCCATCGGCCTGGAGCGGCAAAAGAAGTCGCTTGGATACTCCACCCAACAGGTCGGCAGCGACCAGATCACCCAGGCACGCGAGACCAACATTGCCAATGCCCTTACGGGCCGCGTGGCCGGTGTACAGGTGAACAACTCCACAGGCGTACCCGGCGCATCGTCCTTTATCCGGATCCGCGGTTCCTCCTCGATCACCGGTAACAACCAGCCGCTGTTCATTGTGGATGGTATTCCGGTGGACAACTCGCAGCTCTACTCCGGCAATCCGGACAACCTGCAGAACAACCTTCTCAACGGCGTGGCGAACTCCAACCGTGCCATCGACCTTGATCCGAATACGATCGAGAGCATCAACGTGCTGAAAGGTCCGGCCGCTACGGCACTCTACGGGATCCGCGCCGCCGGTGGTGCCGTGATCATTACCACCAAGAAGGGGTCACCTACGATCGGCGATAAAGTGAACGTGCAGTTCAACACGTCGTGGTCGATCGATCAGGTGAACAAGCTCCCACCGATGCAGGATATGTATTCTCAAGGGGTAAGTGGACGGTACCAAGCGCCAGCGCCGGGCGCAGCGCTCTCATGGGGTGCCAAGATCGATACCCTGTACTGGGACGGTAATGCCGACTACAAGTGGGATCCGAATGGCGCTATTGTTGGTGCCAGCGATCCTAATGCGAAGACGAAGGTGACCCCGTACGACAACTACGATAGCTTCTTCCGCACAGGTCTTACGGCCAACAATAGCGTGTCCATGTCCGGCGGCAACGAAGCCGCAACGTACTTTGTGTCGTTCTCCAACCTGACCTCGAACGGCGTGGTGCCGCTCTCCACATGGTCCCGGAACAACGTCAAGGTCTCGGGCTCGGCAGCGATCGCCAACAACTTCCGAGCCTCGGCCAACCTGAACTATGTGAATTCGGGTGGTACGCGCATCCAGCAAGGTTCGAATACATCCGGTGTGATGCTGGGTATGACGCGGACTCCGCCGACGTTCGACAACGCGGGTGGCTTCGGTCAGGACGCCGTAGACAATCCGGAAGCTTACATGTTCGCCGACGGCTCGCAGCGCACGTACCGGGGCGGTGTGGGATACGACAACCCGTTCTGGACGGTGAATCAGAACCCCTTCGAAGACGAGGTGAATCGCATCTTCGGTAACCTGCAGTTCGACTGGGATCTGTTCACCGGTATCGACCTGATGTACCGGATCGGTGTGGATTTCTACAACGACCGTCGGCATCAGCAGTTCGCCATCAATTCGCGTACGCTTCCCGCCGGCCAGGTGTTCGAGGATCAGCACAACGTCAAGGACATCACCTCGGACCTGATCCTTACGTTCACGTATGACCTGACGAGGGACTGGAACATGCAGTTCCTGCTTGGGAACAACATGTACTCCACCTACGCTCAGCAATTGTACGTTCAGGGCGATGGCCTTGGCTCTGCCGGCTTCTATCACCTGAGCAATACCGCCAGCCAGATCACACGCGAGAGTGTTGGTCGCAAGCGCACAGCGGCGTTCTACGGCGACCTGCGGCTGTCCTTCCAGAATGCCTTGTTCATCAACATCACGGGACGAAACGAATGGTCTACCTCGCTTCCTGAAGCGAATAACACCTTCTTCTACCCATCCGTGTCCGTGGCTGCGGTTCTAACGGACCTTTTCCCGAGTATGCAGAGCGATGTTCTCAGCTTCCTGCAGCTACGCGGGAACTGGGCGCAAGTGGGTAAGGATGCGCCGATCTACGGAACCGTGACCGTTTACAACCAGGCGAACTACAGCGACGGCTGGACGAACGGCGTCTCCTTCCCGTACGGAGGCTCGATCGGCTACATGCAAAGTAACACGCTGGGTAACCCGGATCTCACGCCGGAGCTGACGACCTCCATGGAATTCGGCTTCGATGTACGTCTTCTGGAGAACCGCATCGGTCTTGACCTGACGTACTACACGCAAACCTCTTCCGACCAGATCTTCGCCGTGCCGATCGCTGCCTCTTCGGGCTATCTGGCGCAGATCAAGAATGCCGGCGAGATCCGCAACAGCGGCTTCGAGATCGTGCTGAACGCCACGCCGGTGATCGCCGGGGACTTCCGATGGGACTTCACCGTGAACTTCACCCGTAACGTGATCGAGGTGGTGTCTCTGGCTGAAGGTGTAGACAATATCTTCCTTGGTGGCTTTGAAGGCTCGTCCGTTCGCGCCGTTGCAGGACTGCCTTACGGTTCGATCTTCGGATTTGGCTGGTTGCGTAACGACAACGGTGATATCATCATCGACGACGATCCGGAATCGGCCGGCTACGGTTATCCGATCCTGGACGTCGAAGAGAAAGCCTTCGGTTCCTATAACCCCGACTGGCTGATGGGCATTCGCAACAGCTTTACCTGGAAGGGCTTCATGCTGTCGGCCCTGTTGGACATCCGCCAGGGCGGCGTGATGTGGAATGGTACGCGCGGTGCGCTGTACTACTTCGGCACACACGAGGAGACGGAAGTTCGTGGCTCTACAAAGGTCTTCGAAGGCGTGAAGCAGTCGGATGGTTCAGCCAACGACATCGAAGCAGCGCTCGATCAGAACTGGCTGGCCTTTGGTAACGGTAACGGCTTCTTCGGCAGCAATACCGAGGACTTCATCGAAGAGACCAGCTGGATCCGTCTGCGCGAGGTCACGTTGGCCTATACGCTTCCGGCTTCCGTGATGGCCTCCACGCCGTTCTCCGGTCTCACGGTTTCGGTCACCGGTCGCAACCTGATGTTGATCACGGACTACACCGGTGTAGATCCCGAAACCAGCTTGACCGGTGCTGATAACGCCCAGGGCATTGATTACTTCAACATGCCTGGTACGCGTAGTTATGTGTTCAGTGCATCCCTCAACTTCTGATCGAAACATCCAAAGGACCATGAATATGATGAAACAGCTCATTCTTGGATGCTGCGCGTTGCTGGCGCTGTCTCTGACAGCCTGCGACTCGTGGATCGATCCAGAGTTGAACGTCGACCCAACATCGCCAACCGCTGCTTCGTTCGACGTGGTGCTACCCACTACGCAGATCGGCATGGGTTACGTGATGGGCGGCGACCTGGGCCGATACACCAGCTTGCTTACGCAGCATAACATTGGCATCGACCGACAGTCGCTCGGTCTGTATTTCTATTCGCTCAACGAGTCGGACGTGGACAATGCCTGGCGGTTCAACCTCTATGGCGGTCCGATGAACGACCTTGCCGTGATGATCGCGGCAGCTGATGGCTCGCCGCACTACAAGGGCGTATGCCAGGTGTTGCTGGCCTACTGCGGGCAGACCTGTACGGACCTCTGGGGAGACATTCCGTTCACCCAGGCATTCCAGGGTGCGAATGCGATCCAGCCCGGTTACGACACGCAGGAGCAGGCCTACGCCGCCATCAACGCCATGCTGGATGACGCCATTGCCAACCTGTCGGCGGCCACCAGCGATCTCTCGCCTGGTGCGGACGACCTGATCTATGGCGGCGACCTGAGTCTATGGATCAAGGCAGCCCATGCCCTCAAGGCCAGAAATGCCATCCACCTTGCCAAGCGCGATCCGTCGAAGGCAGCAACAGCGCTGGCTGCGATCGGAAGCGCCTTTGCCTCGAACGCCGATGATATGCAGGTCTACTTTGGCAGCGTGGAAACCGAAGGCAACCCCTGGTACCAGTTCAACACCCAGCGGGGTGATGTGAACTTTGGCGTGACCCTGGGAACGCTGATGAGCAGCGTGAACGATCCGCGTCTGCCGTTCTATGCCGTTGCTGACGACTCCGGTCGGTACGATCAGGGTCTCTCCGTAATGGGCGCGTTGTATGCGTCGATCAACTCTGCCGTACCGCTGATCACCTACACAGAGTTGAAGTTCATCGAAGCCGAAGCCTATATGCGGCAGAGCAACACGGCATCTGCACACACGGCGTATGTCGAAGCCGTTCGCGCCTCGTTATCGCGCTCCGGCGTGTCGCAGGCCGATGCCGATACGTACATGGCACAGGCTTCCGTGGATCCGGGAGCGGCCAACATTACGCTCGGGCAGATCATGACGCAGAAGTATATCGCCATGTACACGCAGTCTGAGTCGTTTTCTGACTGGCGGAGGACGGGATTCCCGACGCTAACATCGACCGTGGCTGGATCCGAGATCCCGCGTCGATTCCCGTACGCCCAGTCGGAGCGGCTGTACAACAGCGGCAACATGCCGACTCCGGCACCTACGATCTTTGACCGCGTATGGTGGGACGTGCCCTGATCCGCACGATCGGAACGGTCTTGCAATAGACAGAAGCCCGGCCTTGTGCCGGGCTTTTTTTTTGAAACTTCTCGAGTGCCATGCCGTACACAGCGCCCACATTGTCCCACGCATCTCAACGGTACGCCCATGTATACTCAAACCCGACGCCTTGCCGTCCTGCTGTTCGCTCTCGTGGCCTTTGCAGGCACCACAGCCATCGCCTCCGAAGCTGATCGTGTAACCATCAAGAAAGCCACCTACGAGGCGGCTGATCTGCAACGAAACCTTGGAACGTCGGCCACCATTGGCACCAAAGATGCCGAACAACAGGTGGCGTTCAACGTGACGATCACCAAGGATGGAGAGGTGGACGACATCTCGTACTCGACAACGATCAAGGATGCCGATCCGGACGATCTGCAGACCTTTGTCTCCAAAGCCTTTCGTGCGATCATGAGCACGCAGTTCCAGCCGGCATCCAAAGAAGGCCAGACGATCTCCGACACCGTTCGGATCGTGCTGGTGCCGTCGGCACTCTGATCTGGGACTCTGTCACCGACCCGAACCGCTCTTGATCCCTAGTTTTCCGGCGCTCCTGTGCTTGCACAGGAGCGCCGGCGTGCTTGTGGCAAGCCCCTTACCAAGAGAACGGAGAGTTCGAGATGACAGTTCTGGAGATTATAGAGCAAGCCTATACGGGATATGCTCGCTACCTGTGGCACGAGGTCACGCATCCGTCGTGGCACAACTACTTCTATTGGTTGATCGGACTCAGCCTGGCCGTGTGGGCGCTGGAGATCATTCTGCCGTGGCGCAAGAAGCAGCCCGTGATCCGCAAGGACTTCTGGCTGGATGCGTGGTACATGTTCTTCAACTTCTTTGTGTTCTCGCTGATCGGCTACGCAGCAGTGTCGAACGTGGTCGTACACTGGGTGCGGACCTTTGCCGCTGATGCTCTGGGCATCAGCGCCTTCGACATCTTCGATGTGCGCGTGTGGCCGTGGTGGGCACAGATGCTGACGTTGTTCCTGGTGCGGGACTTTATTCAGTGGAACGTGCATCGATTGCTGCACAAGGTACCCTGGCTCTGGCGCTTTCACCAGGTGCATCACAGTGTGCAGCAGATGGGCTTTGCGGCACACCTGCGCTTTCACTGGATGGAGACCGTGGTGTACCGATTCATCGAGTATCTGCCGTTGGCGCTGTTCGGGTTCAGTCTTACGGACTTCTTTGCCGTGCACATCTTTGCCCTTACGATCGGCCACCTGAATCATGCGAACATCGATCTGAAGTACGGGCCGCTGAGGTACATTCTGAACAATCCTCGGATGCACATTTGGCACCATGCCAAGACACTTCCCGAAGGGGCGGTGGGGGTGAACTATGGCATCTCGCTCAGCATCTGGGATTATCTGTTCGGAACGGCGTACGAGCCCGCGTCCGGACGCGACATCGCCCTTGGATTCGAGGATGTGGAGCGGTATCCGCACGGATTCTTTCGACAGATGTTCAAGCCGTTTCGAAAGCCATAATGACACGCTGACTGCGTAAGCGGTCTCGGTATCACGACGCCACTTCCGAGTGCATGTTTGTGGCATGTCGCGCATTGCTCTGATAGCCCACGGCCGCTTCCGCGGAACGCGCACGATCGGTGCGGTGTCCGAGCAGATCGGCTATTCGGCGCAGTTCACCGAGCGCCGACTGCATGCCGAGTTCCTGGCCCGGCACCTGCACCCGGATGTGGAGGTGGTAGTGGTGGCAGGGGGCGATGGAACGCTGCACGAAGTTGTGAACGGATTGATGCAGCGTCCACCAACCGCCCGACCCTCGATCGCGATCCTGCCCATGGGATCCGGCAACGATACGGCCCGCGCTCTTGGTATCAGAGCCGGACTACCCGATCTTCAACGTCGACTGCGGCAACGCAGCCCGGTGTTCTGGGATGTGATCCGCCTGACGTTCACCACCACTGAGGGACAGCGGGCACAGCGCTTCTGCATCAACATTGCCGATCTCGGTTTTGGCGGCATGGTGATGGAGCAGTACGATCATCGTTTGCGCACCATCCCGCTTGGGCTCGGTTATCTGGTGGCGAGCTTTCATGCCCTGTTCTCGGCTCGTCCGTCCATGCTGCAGGTGGTCACCGGCTTTCAGGAGCGTGAACATCCCATGCTGATGGCCTGCCTCTGCAATTCGAAGTGGTTCGGCAAGGGGCTTGGGATCTCGCCGCAAGCCGATCCGTCCGATGGACTGATGGACATCACGCTGGTTGGTGATGCATCGCCACTGGACTATCTGCGGTTCTTACCGGCACTCTGGCGCGGCAAACCCATCAACGATCCGCGGGTGGAATACCTGCGAAGCCGTGCGGTGCTACTGGTGCCAGCAGCCACGATGCATCTGGAGATCGACGGCGAGTACAGCGGCGTGGGACCCGTAGAAGCCGAAGTGATCCCTCGGCAGATCTGCTTTCTTGCCTGAGTGTACCCGTCCGGGGTCTACTCGAAATAGCCCCCTACCACCGAGCCCTTGGCCTGCTTGACGGCGTTCTCGGGCACGTACGACCAGATGCGCGCCTCCATGCGTTTGGACCCCTTGGCCGGCACCACCTTGAAGTAGGCCTTGGAATCGGCCACCAGCTCGTTGCCCTCGGCATCAAAGAAGGCAACGCGCACAACGGGATCGTGAAGGGGCTTCTTGGCGCCGTTCTTGACGGTGACCGTGACCGTTGCGTCTTCGCCGTTGCGAGACCACGACACAGTAACGCTGCACTTCTTGTACAGCTCGGAATCGGATTGGGCACGCACACCCACCAGGCCAAGGGCCAACAGCACAAGTACGAGGGCGACTCTGAACATACGATCCTCACAAAACGAATAACACCGGCCAATGTACGAACACTGGCCGGCGTTTTGGTTGTGTAGAGCTCACTGCTCACAGCACACAGCTCACAGCCCACAGCTATCCGTCAAAAGCAATACCGAACGCCGATGGCGCCGCCGAACTCGAAGTCGACCTCGTTGATCAGCTGGAGT
>JANJTN010000216.1 GCA_024711065.1 bacterium | reverse complement strand
CATCGTGGTGTCCATCAAGTACCTGATGGTGGTGATGCGCTTCGACAACAAGGGCGAAGGCGGCGAAATGGCCTTGATGGAGCTGGTAGCCCCCTTCATCAAACAGCGTCAGGTGATGCTTGCCATTACGGCATTGGGACTGTTCGGAGCATCGTTGCTCTATGGCGATGGCGTGATCACGCCGGCGATCTCGGTGCTCTCCGCCGTTGAGGGTCTCACGGTATTCTCGCCCACGCTTGCTCATTGGATCATTCCGATCACGATCGCGATCCTGTTCGGCCTGTTTGCCATTCAGCGCCGGGGCACCGGCGGCGTTGGCAAGATCTTCGGGCCCATGACGATCTTCTGGTTCGGGCTGCTGGGCTTCCTCGGCATCGCTTCCATCGTACAGACGCCGGAGGTCCTTCAGGCCGTGAATCCCTGGTATGCCATCGATTACTTTGCCCACCACGGCCTGACAGGCGCGCTGGTGCTGGGCTCGGTGTTCCTGGTGGTCACCGGTGGCGAGACCGTCTTTGCCGACATGGGACACTTCGGTCCAACGCCTATCCGACGTGGCTGGTTCTATCTGGTTCTCCCCTGTTTGCTGCTGAACTACTTCGGTCAAGGGGCTCTGTTGATGCGGGAAGGTCACATTGCCAGCACCGTGTCGAATCCGTTCTACCACATGGTGCCGAGTTGGGGTGTGATCCCCTTGATCATTGCGTCCACATTCGCCACTATCATTGCCTCGCAGGCCGTGATCAGCGGCGCATTCTCCATTACGTGGCAGGCCTTGCAGCTGGGCAACCTTCCTCGTTTGAAGATCACGCACACATCGTCCACCGAACGCGGACAGATCTACATCCCGTTCATCAACTGGGCACTGTTCATTGTTACGGTGGTGCTGGTGCTGGTCTATCAAAGCTCCAGCAATTTGGCAGCGATGTACGGTATCGCTGTCTCTACCACGATGGTGATCACCAGTCTGATCGCCTGGCACGCCATGCGCAAGATCGCCAAGTGGAGCGTGGCTGTTTCGGTCCTACTCACGGTGGGCTTTCTGGTGGTGGACCTTTCCTTCTGGGCCGGCAATGCCGTAAAGATCCCTCAAGGCGGCTGGGTGCCGCTAGTGTTAGCTGCCGTGATCTTCCTGGTCTTCGTGACCTGGCGTAAGGGTCGCGCTCTGCTGCGCGCAGCCGTGGAACGCCGTACACAGCCCCTTGCCGACTTCATCGAAGATGCCGTAGAGTACCAGGTGGTGCCGGGTACGGCCCTGTATATGTCTGGCTACAAGGACTTTGCTCCACCAGCCCTGGTGAGCAACGTACGCTACAATCGCTGCCGCCACGAAGTGGTGATCCTGCTTACCGTAGCCGTGGGCACCGAGGCCCGCATCCCGCGCAGTGAGCGGTTCGAGATCCAGCACCTGGCGCACGGGTTCTGGCAGGTAACGCTGCACTATGGCTTTATGGATCAGCTGGACCTGTCCGGCGACATTCTGTATCTGCCGGAGTTCGATATCCCGATCGACGTGACCGACGCCACGTTCGTTCTAGGTCACGAAACCATCTCGGTGCACGACAAAGGCGGCATGGCCCGCTGGCGCAAGCACGTGTTCAAATTCCTGCACCGCAACTCCCGCACGCCGGTCAAGTACTTCGGCGTTCCCTTCAAGCGCGTGCTCGAAGTGGGCAGCAACGTCGAGATCTAGGGGTTAGCCGATGGTCGGCAAGGGGCTGGCCAGCATGGTCAGTGGTACGGCATAGATCCGATCTTCGATCTGGTAGTGCTGCGTGCCTGGATAGATCACGTCGATCCGATCCAGCCCGAGGTCGACTAGAGCCGTGCGCATCGACCGCGTTGCTGTTGGCGCGTCGCGACGTTTCACTTCAACCCCTCTCCATCCGTGTTGGTCGCGGATCACCAGATCGATCTCGGCACCCTGATGGGTGGCCCAGAAATAGGCTGCGGTGGGACGCAGCTGCAAGAGCAATTGCTCGATCACAAAGCCCTCCCACGAAGCACCAACTCGTGGATGATGGAGCAGGTCCTTGAGCGAACCAAGATGCAGCAGCTGATGCAGCAACCCACTATCGCGCACATAGACCTTGGGTGAGCGCACCTGTCGTTTGGCGATGTTGGCATGATATGGCTGCAGCTGGCGGATCATCATCGCATCGGTCAGCAGGTCCAGGTATCTCCGTGCTGTTGGCTCGCTGGTACCGAGTGACCGAGCCGCCTCAGAGGCATTCCACACCTGGCCATGGTAATGGGCAACGATCATCCAGAACCGCCGCAGTGCCGTTGGCGATACTCGCGTTCCCCATTGCGGCAGGTCGCGTTCCAACAGCGTCTGTATGAACTGCGATCTCCAGACCACGCTGTCTTGATCGGAGGCAGCAAGGAACGACGGTGGTAGTCCACCACGATTCCAGAGGTCGTCGATACGATCCGATCCTACTTCATCGGGTCTGAATCCCCCGATCTCGATCGACTCTGCGCGCCCGGCCAGACTCTCCGATGATTGCCGGAGAAGATCACCGGAGGCACTACCCAGAAGGAGAAACGTAGCTGGCTTATCCTCCCGGTCAGACAGTACCCGGATCACCGGAAACAGATCCGGTCGGCGTTGTACTTCGTCGATCACAACCAGACCTTGCAGCGACCGCAACGCCGTCATCGGCTCGTCGAGCCTTGCAAGACTCTGCGGATCCTCCAGGTCGAAGTAGTTCACATGGTCAACCGGCAGAAAGAGCCGCGCCAGCGTGGTCTTGCCCGACTGACGCGGTCCGGTCAGGATCACCACTCGGCTGCGTCGCAAGGCGTCGGCTATCCGTTCTCGAAGTGTACTGCGCTCGATCATTCGACAATATACCATGAAAATCGAACACATGGTGTACGATTTTCATGGTTATGTGCCGACTACACGTTGTCTACTACCAGGGGTGGGTCCTGGTAAGCCCCTTACAAAGCAAAGAGATAGCTGGCTGTAAGGCGCAGACCGCGGCCAACGAGCCAGGAGACGTTCACGGGTTCGGCAAGGGGCTGGCCGTTCTGCTCCACGTCGATCTCGCGGGGTTCGCGAAACACGTACTGTAGGTCAAAGCCCAGGCGGCCGGCTTCGCCCATGTTCAGGATCAGTCCACCGCCGATAGCTGCGCCAAAGCCGATGTGGGGCACGTAGTCGTAGGTCTGCTGCTTCTCGCCGGTGTAGCCTTGCACGTTGTCGTAATCATCCACCTGCGAACCGGACATCATATAGTCGGCCAGGCCGGAGAGGCCAATGGTGATCTTCGATCCCTCCGTGTCCAGATCGGCCACGGGGAAGTGCATGCCGACCATCAGTTCCAGGGTAGACGTTTCCACGGTGCTGATCACGGCATCCGACGGTAGGCTGGGATCGACCACGTCGATCATGGAGGTTCTCCGCGGCAGCATCACCGGTACCGGCGTCTGCGGCTGCGGCGAGAGTGTGGAGGTGAACCCGCCGTTCTCGATGCGGTACCCAAGGCCGAACCGGAACTCCATCTTGGGAGACGTTGGCATGGCCACCAGCACGCCGGGAACCACGCGCGTGGGCGAGCCGTACTGCGACACCTGGTCCGGTGTGCTTACGGTAACCGTGTAGCCGAATTGCGGACCGATGTACAGGCCCTGCGCACAAACAGTGATGGCTGCCGTGAACACAGCAGCCATCAGGATGAGTGATCGTTTCATGGATGGAAGTTACGAGTTCTCTTCGGTCACTTCTACCGTTACGGCCTGCTTGGTACCGTCCTTGTCTTTGACCACGAACAGCACGCCGTCGCCGGCTTTCTTGGAGGCCAGGATGTCCTTGAGTTCGCCCGGTGTGGACACGTTCTTGCCGTCGGCCTTCAGGATCACGGTACCCGGACGCAGCCCACGGCGTGCCACCGACCCACGGTTGTTCACGTCCGTTACGGCCACGCCGCTCTTGGTGTCGAACTCTTTCTTCTGATCGGCGGTCAGCGGAGCAACCGTAAAGCCCATACCCTTGAACGTCACGGGTTCAACCTTGGAACCCTTGGTGGTTGTTTCGCCGGCTGTGGCATCGGCAACGTCCGATGATCCGTCCAGGCTCTTCAGGCGGACGTTCTTGGTGATGGTCTTTCCGTTGCGCCAGATGGCAAGCGCCACGTTATCTCCGGCGCGGCGAAGAACGATCTCGTTCTGCAGATCGTTCGAGGTCTTCACATCCTTGCCGTCTACTTGCAGGATCACATCGCCCACTTCCAGGCCGGCAGCCTCGGCAGCGCCGTCTCTGACCACACGATTCACATGCACGCCGGCCACCTTCTCCAGCCCGACGGCTTTGGCCGTGGTCTCGTCCACACTCGTGATCTCGATACCGATGTATCCCCGTTCGATCTTGCCGTCGTCCATCAGGTCTTCGACCACGCTGCGCACCATATCGATCGGGATGGCAAAGCCATAGCCGTTATAGGTGCCCGTACGCGAGGCGATGGCCGTGTTGATGCCAACCAGCGAGCCATTCAAATTGAACAAGCCCCCTCCCGAATTCCCGGGATTGATGGCGGCGTCGGTCTGAATGAAATTCTCTACGGCATAGCGGTTGCGGTCGCCGCCAAGCCCGTCCGTACCCACGATGCCGATGCCACGACCCATGGCCGAGATGATCCCGGCGGTGACGGTGGACTTGAGGCCCAAGGGATTCCCTACGGCCAACACCCATTCGCCTACGCGGATGGTGTTTCGGTCGGCAAAGTGTGCCGGCGTGAACGAGCCTTCGATCTTCAGCACCGCAAGGTCCGTGAGCGGGTCGCGGCCAATGAGTTCGGCCTTGTATTCTTTTTGGTCGACGGTGGTGACCGTGATGCCGCCTTTCTTGGCGTTCTCTACCACGTGATTGTTGGTCACGATGTAGCCATCGCCCGATACGATCACCCCCGAGCCGGCCGAGCGGCCTTCCTGGGGAGAGCGGTCGTCGT
>JANJTN010000211.1 GCA_024711065.1 bacterium | reverse complement strand
AAGGAATTACAAAAATGGTGCAACGAAGTGGCGATCGAATTCGCGACGTAGTGCGTCCTTGACGGCAGCCATATCTGGAGGCGATGCACACTCGGCGGCAATGCTGGTTACCCCCTTATCCGTGATACCGCAGGGGATGATCTCGTTGAACAGATCCAAGGGGTTGGAGACGTTCAATGCAAACCCGTGGGTGGTGACCCAGCGACTACAGTGGATACCGATGGCGCAGATCTTTCGGCTTCCGTCCACCCAGACACCTGTGAGTCCTTCCACACGATCGGAGGCAATGCCGAAGTCCTGGACGGCATCGATCACGGCCTGTTCAATCGTCCGAAGGAACCAGTGCAGATCCGGCTTGGTGCGCTGAAGGTTGAAGATGGGATATCCCACCAACTGTCCGGGAGTGTGTACGGTGGCTTCCCCGCCGCGATCGATCTCCACCACCTGAACACCGCGATCCCGCAGCAGGGAGGCTTCGGTAAGGATACTCCCCTGTTTGGTACGTCGGCCCAGGGTGATCACGGACGGATGTTCACAGAACACCAGCGTATCCGGCTCGTTCGAATGCAGAATGGCGTCGGCAAGTTCTCGCTGCCGACGCCATGCTTCTTCAAACTCGATCAGACCCCAGTCGACAACGTTCATGTTAGAAGTTGACGCACTCGTCGTAGGCCAGGGCGGCCGATTCCATGATCGCCTCGCTGAGCGTGGGGTGGGCATGCACGGTCTTGAAGATCGCCGGTCCGGTGGCCTCGAGCGACCGAGCCATGCCAAGCTCGCCGATCATCTCCGTTACATCGGGTCCGATCATGTGAGCCCCGAGGAGCTCGCCATACTTGGCATCAAAGACCAGCTTCACAAAGCCCTGAGCCTTGCCGATGCCATGCGCCTTACCGTTGGCCGTGAACGGAAACTTGCCCACCTTCACTTCGTGGCCAGCTTCTCTGGCTTTCTTCTCGGTAAGACCCACGCTTGCTACCTGGGGCTGGCAATAGGTACAGCCGGGGATGTTGTTGTAGTCTACGCCGTCGGTGTGGTGTCCGGCCAGGTGCTCAGCTGCCACGATGCCCTCTGCCGACGCCTTATGGGCCAGCCAGGGAGCCCCGGCAACGTCGCCAATGGCGTAAATGGACGGCACATTGGTCTTCATGTACTTGTCCGTCACGATCCAGCCCCGTTCGAGCTTCACGCCGGCCGCTTCGAGTCCGATATTCTCGATGTTGCCCTGAACGCCGATGGCATTCAAGGCCAGGTCGGCCTTGAGGACCTCACGCGAGCCATCCTTCTTCTCAACCTCGATCTCCACGCCTTTACCTTTTTTCTTGGCGCTGATCACCTTGGTTTCGGTGAGTACCTGCATTTTCAGCTCGCGCTCAAACACCTTGCGTAGCTCCTTGGAGACCTCCTCGTCTTCCACGGGCAGCAGGCGGTCCTGCATCTCGATGATCGTGACCTCGGAACCGAAGGCGTTGTAGAAGTAGGCGAACTCGATCCCGATGGCGCCGGCACCCATGATGATCATCTTCTTGGGAGCCTGTTGTTGCAGCATGGCCTCGGTGGAGGTCAGCACGAACTCACGGTCGACCTCGATGCCAGGGATCTGCCGAGGCCGGGCGCCGGTGGCAATGATGATGTTCTTTGCCGTGATCACATCCGTCACGGCACCGTTCTCATCCTTAACCTCGACGGTGGTCGGGTTCTTGAGCACGCCCCAACCTTTGACCTGGGTGACCTTGTACTTCTTGAACAGGAAGTTCACGCCGTTACTCATGCGGTCGGCAACACCTCGGGAGCGCTCGATCACCTTGGGGAAGTTCACATCCACGCCCTTGATCTCGAATCCGAAATCTCCGGCATGGCCTAGAAAGTTCATGTACTCGGCGTTCTTCAGCAGGGACTTTGATGGGATACATCCCCAGTTCAGACACACGCCGCCCAGCCGATCGCGCTCTACACAGGCGACCTTCAGACCCAACTGAGAGGCACGAATGGCGGCTACGTATCCACCGGGACCGGAGCCTACAACAACGACATCGAACGAATGCTGATTCATGGTACTTGTATTGATGAAGACTGGATCAATCACTCAGAATATCGGCCGTTTCCAACGATTTCGGCACGGCCACAAAGATACAGCGAACTTTTTCCTTGGTCCTTCACCGACCGAGCGGTCGGCACACATAGATTCCCACCGTTGGATCGATGCGGATCCAACGTTCATCAATTTCTGGAGGAGGAGGTATGCTCGGAAAGGCTTCCCTGATCGCCATTGTGGCAGGGTCGGCAGCGTACTGGCTGCTGGAAGGACTTTGGATGGGGGTGATCATGGCCGATCACTACAAAGAGGCCTATGCCATCTTTGAACCGGTCATGAATTCGGCGGAACCGTCGCCCTTCATCTGGCTGGTGTCTACCACACTATGGGCGGTGGTGCTGATGTTCCTGGGGCGGCGGGGTACGGTGTCCGTTAGCTCGATGGCTACGATCGGAGCGGTGCTGTTCGGCGTAGTGACGTTCAACATGGAGTTCATGATGAACCTGTGGTTCGCGAATTATCCGTTCATGCCCACCTCGCTGATCGGCGTGGTGTGGGAGACGGTAGCCGGCGGGATCACGGGAGCGGTGATGGGGCTTACCTATTCGAAACTGAACGGATAAGCCCGGGGATCCGAAGCCCAAGCATCAGGTCTGAGCCCGCGCAACAGTTGTGAACGAAGAACGGCCTCTCGGCAATCGCCGGGAGGCCGTTGACTCTTCCAAAGTCGGGGATCTTACGAGTGGTACTCGAACGATTCCTGCAGCAGCGGGTCGTTCACCGCAACTGCGCGCCGCTTGCCATACAACTGTGTAGCCAGGAACAGGAAGGCACCGGCAAAGAACACTACGCCCATCACTTCCTGCCATCCAAAGAGGATGCCTTCTGCCTTGGTGACCTTGGCAACAGCCGGCATCACGATCCAGACGATATCGATGAAGTGCCCCGTAAGGATCACGGCGGCGGCAACCACCAGCATCTTCTTCATCCGCTTCACATCCTGGCGCAGCAGCAGCATGAACGGCAGCACGAAGCGCATGATCATCAGGGCGTAGCCGAAGGGCTCCCAGCCACCGGACATCCGCCACGTATAGTAGATGGTCTCTTCGGGGATGTTGGCATACCAGATGATGAAGTACTGCGAGAATCCGATATAGGCCCAGAACACGGAGAAGGCGAACATCAGCTTGCCGATGTCGTGGAAGTGTTCGTCGCGGATATAGCCCTTCAACAGGCCATTGCTGTGGAGACCCACCAGCATCACTCCGATGATCGACAGGGCCGCAACGAAGTGGCCGGCAAATGAGTACACACCCCAGATGGTAGAGAACCAGTGGGGCTCGAGGGACATCAGCAGGTCGAATGCCGCGAAGGTGATCGACAGCGCATAGACCAGCACCCACGGCGCAGCGCGCTTCCAGTTCTTGCGCGTTGGCGTGATATCCGTTGTCTCGTCCTGCTTGAGAGAGTTCCCCACCACGAACTTGGCCATTCCGAACCACAACAGGCAGTACAGCCCAAGGCGGATCATGAAGAAGGTCATGTTCAGGTATCCTTCCTTCTGCATCAGGATCGGGTCGGTCTTGGCCGACTCATGCGTCCACTCGTAGATCGAATGGTGTCCCATCATGTTCACCACGATCGGCACCATAAAGATGGCCATGAACGGCACCATGCCCGTGAAGTTCTCGGCAACCCGACGGATGGAGGCACTCCAGCCGGCACGCGTGAGGAACTGCAGCGCTGCAAAGAAGAGCATCGTTACGCTGATCCCGGCAAAGAACCAGAATCCGATGAGGTAATCGGCGAAGAAGCGTTCCTGGCCACTCAGGGCAAAGACCGCTGCAAGGCCGGCTGCGCCAATGCCCAGCAAACCCAGACCGGCTTTCCGAAGGGTGCCGATGAAGGGGCTCGAACCAATGTTCACATCTGTCATGTTATCCTCTACCCTTCAGAATTATTGTCCCAAGGCTGCATCACCCTGCAGCGATCGCAGATAGTAGATGATCGCCCAGCGGTCGATCGGTGCGATCTTGTCGGCATAGCTCGGCATCAGGTTCTGTCCGGCACTGATGATATGGAAGATGCGAGCATTGGTCAGGGCGCCGGTCTGCTCGCGCGTAAGATCCGGGATGCCCATCCACTGGCCGCGGCCGGTGGTGATCCTGTTATTGCCTTTGGCGTCGTAGTTATGGCATGGCGAACAGAACACGTTGAACCGGTTCTGACCCCGAGCCATCACGAAGGCCGTACGCTCCAGCGCCGGGTCGATGTTCACGGAGTCCACCAGATCGATATCACCCATGCCGAGTGGATACACCTCGAGCCCCCTGGCAACGGTTCCTTCGATCGGATCGCGCACACTGCGCCGATCGGCGAAGAACCCGTTAGCCGATTGTGGGATGGCCTTACGGTTGTGATCCATGTTGTTGAGGAACTCTACCGGCGGCTGGGTGGAGAACCACGTGACGCGTCCGGACAGGACCAGGATCACGAAGACCGCCACGGCGCCAACGGCGATGAGGACCAGATACGGTATTCTACGAGGTACGTTCATGCTCATGCGTATTGGAGTGTGATCAGGCGTGGTTCGTCACAAGGTGGACATTCTGCGCACCCAAGCGCTTCAGGAGGTCCTGAGTGCCTTCGGCGGAGAATCGATCATCTTCGGCGTCGATCGTGATCACGAACACATCGTCCGTGGCTTTCTTGAAGCTGTCGTCGTCCTGATACCGGTTATACCACGTTGGGATGCGGCACAGGCCGAACAGGCCCACAACGGTAAAGATGGCGGTGCCGAGAATGCTGAGTTCGAAGTCGATCGGCATGGAGAACTGCCAGTTGAAGAAGCCCTTGCCGCCGATGTTCAGGATGTAATCAAAGGCACCTGTCCACCACTGCAGACCGAGTGCGGTAGACAAGCCCCCTACCATCCCGACGAACGAGATATAGGTGAGGATGGAGCGTTTCACGCCCATGGCCTTGTCCAGGCCGTGCACGGGATACGGCGTATGAATATCCCACTGCCGGTAGCCGGCGTCGCGGATCTGCTCGGCGGCGGACATGACCTTGTTCACGTCCGTGATCTCGCCGATGATACCTACTGGAGCTGCGTTCATGACATACGTCCTTTCAAATTCCACCTTGGAGATCAGTGTGCCTCCACCGCCGCTGGGGCGTGGGCATGATCGTGATGATGCGACGGCTGCGCTCCCGGCATGATGGCCTTGACCTCGGCGATCGCGATCACCGGAACGAACTTGGCGAACAACAGGAACAGCGTCAGGAAGATGCCGAAGGTGCCGATGAAGATGGAGATCTCCACCCACGTAGGCGTGTAGTAGCCCCACGAAGCCGGCAGGAAGTCGTGGTGCAGCGTGGTGGCGATGATCGTAAAGCGCTCGAACCACATGCCGATGTTCACGAAGATCGAGATGATGAACATCAGCGGAATGCTGCGCCGGGCCTTCTTGAACCAGTATACCTGCGGCGACACTACGTTACAGAGTACCATCGTCCAGTATGCCCAGGCATAGTCGCCCAAAGCACGGTTGATGAAGATCCAGCGTTCCCACTGGCTGCCGGAATACCAGGCGATGAACATTTCCATGGCGTAGGCATAGCCCACCATCATCCCGGTGGCCAGGATGATCTTGTTCATATTCTCGAAGTGCTTCAGCGTAATGAACTGCTTCAGATCCAGGATCTCGCGGGCGATCACCATCAGCGTCATCACCATGGCGAAACCGGAAAAAATGGCACCGGCAACGAAGTATGGCGGGAAGATCGTGGTGTGCCATCCGGGCATGATGCCCACGGTAAAGTCGAAACTCACGACGGAGTGCACGGACAACACGAGCGGCGTGGAGATCCCTGCCAGGATCATGTAAGCGATCTCGTAGTGGTGCCAGTGACGCGTGGAACCGGTCCAGCCCAGGGAGAAGAAACTGTAGATCTTCTTGGCCAGGTCGCTCTTGACGTAGTTACGGATCGTGGCCAGGTCGGGGATCAATCCCACGAACCAGAACATCAGCGATACGGCAAAGTAGGTGTTCACGGCGAACACGTCCCAGGCCAGCGGAGAGCGGAAGTTGATCCACATCTGCATCTGGTTGGGGTACGGCAACAGCCAGTAGAACAGCCACGGACGGCCCGTGTGGCTCAACACCATCGTCAGGGCGCAGACCACGGCGAACAACGTCATGGCCTCGGCCGAACGGTTGATGGCCGTACGCCATTTCTGACGGAAGAGGAAGAGGATGGCCGAGATCAGCGTACCGGCGTGGCCGATACCGATCCAGAAGACGAAGTTGGTGATGTCCCACCCCCATCCGACCGGGTTATTCAAACCCCAAACACCGATACCGGTCGTAATGGTATAGTACAAGGCGAACAGTCCCAACCCTGCCATCGACATCGTGAGACCGAGCGTGAGCAGATACTTCGTGGTGATCTTCGACTCCACGATGCTGGCGATCCGGGCCGTGATGTCTTTCATCGACGGATTCCCGAGTACCAGCTGCTCGCGCACCGGCTCCTCGTGCGAGGCTCCCCTCTGGTTGATCTGTTGTTCCTGGGCGACGGTCATGTCGACATCCTAGGTGTGGTTTTTAGTTCGTTTCTCAGTGTTCAGCGCCGTGGTCAGCGGCAGCATGGTGCCCCGCCGTACGGCCGTCGATATTTCGGACCTTGGCCAGATACGTGACCTGCGGCCGCACGTTCAGTTCCGATAGAACGCGGAACCCGCGCTCGCCGTACCGAGCCTTGGACACGCGGCTCTCCGGGTCGTTGGTATCACCAAAGATGATCGCACCGGCCGGGCAGGCTTCCTGGCATGCCGTGATGGCCTCGCCATCCTTGATCCGCGCACGACCTTCGTCGCGTGCGTGCCACTTGGCCTTGTGCAAACGCTGCACACAGAACGTACACTTCTCCATCACGCCTCGCATCCGAATGGTCACATCCGGATTGAAGACCAGGTCCATAGGCGAGGTGATGTTGTCGGTATAGTTCAGGAAGTTGAACCGACGGACCTTGTACGGGCAGTTGTTCAGACAGTACCGCGTACCAACGCAGCGGTTGTACGTCATTTCGTTGAGGCCTTCCGGCGAGTGCGTGGTGGCCGCCACCGGACACACGTTCTCGCACGGGGCGTTCTCGCAATGCTGGCACAGCATCGGCTCGACCACGGTGGACGGCTCTTCCATCGATCCGGTATAGTACCGGTCGATGCGGATCCAGTGCAGCTCGCGGCCCAGCAGCACCTGCTCCTTGCCGACCGAGGGAATGTTGTTCTCGCTCTGGCAGGCGATCACGCACGACGAGCAGCCCGTACACGAGCTCATATCGATCACCATTCCCCACCGGTGGCCTTTGTACTCATAGTCGGCCACGATGGAAAGGGGCTTGATGTATTTACCGTCGTCGCCGGCTCCCGGGAAATGCTCGTTAAGCGATGAGAAGTCCTTGGCTTCTACATCCCCTACCGTCAGTGTCTTGGCAACCGGTCGTTCGCCGGAGCCATCGTCCAGCGTATGGTGATCCTGCGAGCAGGCTACCTTATGGAGAGCCCCCTGCACAACCGACACGCTCTTGGCAGCCGTATAGCCAACCGCTGCCCAGCCGGACAGCCCATAGGCATTCACACCGGCATTCAGCGCTACGCTTCCGCCGGCGGTGCGTCCATATCCCAGACTGACCGCGATCACATCATTGGCCATCCCCGGCTGCACCCATACCGGCAGGTCCACAGAACCGTGCTCGGTCTCGATGCTCACCACCTTGCCGTTGGCATTGGCGAGCGCCTTGGGTTGCAGACTTTCGGCTACGCCCATGGCCACCGCGGCTTCCGGGCTCATCAACGCCACGTTCTCCCAGACCACCTTGGTTACCGGATCCGGTAGTTCCTGCAGCCAGGCGTTGTTGGCATAGGCGCCATCATAGAGTGCGAGCGATGGAACCGTCATAACGGTCATCCCCGTGTCCATGTTGCCGGCCGGCAGCGAAGCACCGGCCCACGCATTCACCGTGGCGGTCGACGGTGCAAGCGGTGACGCCAGCATGCCATCGTGCAACACCTTCTGCCAGTCGCCAACGGTGGTCCAGCGGTTCTTCACATAGTCATAGTAGGATTCCGCACCTCCGAACAACGTCGCGTCGATCTTGCGCGCCACGTTCATCAGGGTGTCTTCGGTAGACCCGATTCCATCGTTCATCGGCGCGATCAGCGGCTGACGCACGGACAGCGTGCCATCGAAAGCCACAGCGTCGCCCCACGACTCCAGCCAGTGCGAGCCCGGAATGCTGATGTCGCAGATAGCTGCGGTCTCATCCTCATACAGATTCACAGCCGCACGAACCGGCGCTTTAACGATCGCCGCGCGGAAGGTGCGAGAGGCCGAATACTCGGGGTTCACACCCACGAATACCAGAGCATGGACCGAGCCGGCATTCAGATCGTTCACGAGGGCACTCACAGCACTGCCTTTGGCATCACTGTTCGGAAGGACGTTGGCAGGATCGACCACCTTGCCGGTACCAACGCCACCAAGGGCGTTGGTGATGTTCAAGGCCATGGCATTCGCTTTCGGCGACAGATGCCGACCGGCCAACACCACGGCTTCGCCCTGTGCAGCACGAAGGTCGGCGGCGGCTTTCTTGGCGGCAGCACGCGTGGCTTCAGACGCCTTCCCTGCCACGTCCACACCGATCGCCGTTGCACCAAGGATCTCGGATTCCAACACAGCCAGGTACGCTTCGACTTGCGAAGGATGCAGGCGAGTGCGCTGATCGGCGTTCGCACCGGTCAGCGAATACTGGGCCTCGGCTACGATCAGCTTGGACATCGACGGAGCACCGGAGGCCGGTGTACGCCGCGCGGCGTAGCGTCCGGTATGATGCAGAGCCAGCTTGTCGGTACCCAGCGGGTCAGCGTCCACACAGACGATCACGCGGGCTTTGCCGAGGTCCGGCACCAGTTCTCCGTTCACTCCCAGAACGGCCTGGTTGGCCACGGCAACGTTGTCTGCACCAATGGCCGGCATCGTGACCACGGATACGGCCGGAATGGTGGTTGTGATCTCGGTGAGCATGGCTGCCATCGACGGTGAGCAGTGCTCATCGATCACCAGCACCGCCTTCTTGCCGGCACCCTGGGCATCCTGGATGGCCGCGGCGATCTTGGACACGGCATTGTCGTACGACGTGGCTCCCCCACCAACGCGGACGCGTGGGCGCCGGATGCGCTCCGGGTCGTACAGCGCCAGGATCGATGCCTGCATTTCTGTCGAAGACGTTCCGCAGTTGCTGGGGTGCAGCTCGTTCCCTTTGATCTTGATCGGACGACCTTCGCGCGTGGTCACCAGTGCCCCGTAGGCCACATTGCGATGGCAGTACACCGTGGCATAATCCAGCGGCAGACCCGGGATGGCGGTCTGATTGGATTTGACGGCCGGCACCAGGTGCTGCATCGGACGGCGGCAGGCAGCTGCCGTGAGTGCCATCGACGCCGACATGATCGTCATGAATCCACGGCGGCTGACCTTGGAGTCGACCAATGCACCGGTCACCTGACCGGGACCGAATTCACCGGTCGGCTGCTGCGTTCCGGCAAGTTGTTCCAGGCTCTGCCACGTGGTTCCATTGGAAGCGTGGAGCGAACGATCGGACATAATCTGACCTTACGTTGAAGTTTCGAGTGTTACGTGTACCGCCTGCCCATCAATAATGGCAGGAAGAACAGTTCTCCGGTCCCAGACCGGCCTTTTTGGGATGCGGGATCCCGGCCACGCTGTGCGCCGGAAGCGCCGACATGGAATTGCCGAAGCTTGGGACCACCATGGGTTCGGACTCCTGCACCTGAGCCGCGATCGGCTTGTAGATGTAGGTGCTGTCCTTGAGATCCTTCATGTCGTGCATCTGCCCGGTAAAGACACCGGAGATCGGTCGAGCACCTACGATGTTGGCTTCCGGATTGCGGTGGCACTCCAGACACCATCCCATGGTAAGGGGCTTGTACTGAGAGACCACGCCCATTTGCTCGACGGGTCCGTGGCAGGACTGGCAGTCGATCTGAGCTCGGATGTGCCGAGCATGCGGGAAGTGCGCGTAGTCGGGCACCTTGTGGATGCGCACCCACTCGATCGGCTCGCCCTTCTCATAGCTCTCTCGCACTTTGGCCAGCTGCGGGCTTTCCGGGAGCACGATCGTGTGGCAGTTCATACACGTCTGCGTGGTCGGCACCGGGGAATGCCCCGAGACCTCCACGCCGGCGTGGCAGTACTGACAGCTGATCTGCAGGTTGCCTGCATGCAGCTTGTGCGAGAATGGGACGGGCTGTTCCGGACGATAGCCAACATCGGCTACGTCGTTGCGAACCCCGAAATAGATCACCAGAAAGACGATGCCGGCAACAGCTCCGACCGCTGCCCCACCGAGTTTCACTGCCATGTCAAAACGGCGTGAGAACATTCGCCACCCTTCGTAAAAAGACGTGCAAATATCCTGAAAAAGACGCCCCCCTCAAAGACGAGAGAGGTCAAACTTCTCCACGTTCAACCTTCTTCATGCGGCGCACCAACACCACCGTAAAACTGGTTACGATGAGCAGGGGAACGGCCAGCATGAACATTACCGACATCGAAAACGCACTCCCGGCGGCGGCTTCCACCGAGCCGGGCTTGAATCCTTCTTTACAGGCAGGACACGCCAATGCCTGCGTGGCCGAGGCGGCCAGCAGGAAGCATCCTGCGATACAGCGAGCAACACGTGTTCTCATGATGCGGCGAACCATTGATACAACATGAAGTACACTAGCACACCGGTTACCGACACATACAACCAGATGGGAAACGTGATCCGCGCGATCCGGCGATGGCGTTCCACGTTCATCTTCAGGCCGCGGAAGAGCGTGATCGACGCAAGGAACGGAACACTTGCAGCTAGCACCACGTGCGAGAACAGCAGTACAAGGTAGGCCACCCGCCAGCCCCCTTCACCCTGAAAGGTGGTGTTGTAGGAACCCGTGGTCTGATACAGGTGCCACTTGTGCAGCAGATATCCAGCAAGAAAGGCGATCTGCAGAACGAAGGCCGTGATCATCATCGCTCGATGCTGCACCACCTGCTTCCGCCGAATGAAGCGGTAGCCGGTAAGCAACACGATGGTGCTGGTGGCATTCAAGAGCGCATTTATGGCTGGGAGCTGATCCATTGTCGCAATTCGTTCACATCTCCTGTGTCACTACTATCGAAATACCCCTCGATCTCCATCCTGGCGTTCACCGCGATCAGGCGCGTGCTATGCATTGCCGGCTCCTGTGGGTCGATCACGCCAAATCCGTCCGACGCTACCTTCCGCATCTCCTCCATCGGCATCCGTACCATCCACCACTCGCCCGCTCGAGCACCGTACGTCTGGGCATAAGCGCGAAGTGCTTCAGGTGTATCGTTGTCGGGATCCGTAGAGATCGAGACGTACTTCACCTTTCCGTCGAATTCCGTGCGCAGTCCGGACACCACGGTATTCAACGCCGGGCAGACCGTTTCGCAGGACGTGAAGAAGAACGAAGCGATCCACGGCGTTCCCTTCAGCTGTTGAGATGAGAACGTGGTTCCCTCTTGATCGATCGCTGTGAACTCCGGGGCCGGTTGGATCTCCTCGTCAAGGATCACCGCACCTCTGGAGCCCCCTTCACCCATGTGCTCGTCGTCCATCGAACAGGCCGAGAGCGACAGCAACAGGATCAGCAGCCATGACCGTGGGTGCAGCATCCTCAATGCGTATAGGTGAACGATTCGAGGAAGTTCAGAGCGAAGCCAAAGACCAGAAAGAGAAAGACCGGGATATACACGAAGAAGCGCAGCATCGGATGATCGAACTTGAGGTGCATGAAGATGTACATCACGGCGATGACCTTGATCACGGCGATCACCACGCCGATCGCCACGTGAAGAATATCACCAGGGGTACCCCACTCATGCGGAAATGTCAGCTGCTTGGCGGCCAGTACGGTTAGCACGGTAAGCGCCATCAGCGAATAGAACACCTTCATGTACGAAGGCAACGGGTTGCTGTGATCGTGCGACATGGTTCCTCCTTAGTGCGCGCCAGCGACGTGATACGGGATCATGAGGTACAGAGCCGGGAAGATGAAGATCCACATCAGGTCCACAAAGTGCCAATACAGACCGAGTGTCTCCACTTTGGACGGATACGGATAGCCAGCCTTCGTGAAGCCCTTGAAGAAGATGTAGGCCATGGGGATCATGCCGGCGATCACGTGCAGAGCGTGGAAGCCGGTCATCAGAAAGTAGAACGAGTAGAACACGGTGTGGTTCTCTTGTCCCGGGAACAGTCCATCGGCGAACTTGGAGCTGTACTCGATGTACTTCACGATCAAAAAGCCAAAGCCACCAAGAATGGTCAGGCCCATGAACAGGCGGAACGCGCCGTCCTTCTTGTGCTCCAGATTGTGAATGGCCAGGGCCATGGTCAGCGAGCTGCCGATCAGGATGAATGTGTTGATCAGCGCCAGTGTCCAGTTCAGGTGAGCGGATCCCGCACCGAACACGTCATAGTTCGTGTTGCGCAGTACGATGAATCCGCCGAAGAAACCCGAGAAAAACATGAGCTCGGACGCCAGGAACGCCCACATGGCCAACTTGCCGTGAGGGATCTTGGTGATCGGCTCATGGGAGAGGTTCAACGCTAGTGACATGGTCCCACCAATGATAGGTTATCGATGTGTGTATGCATGATTAGATCGGTCCGGCCTTGTCCACGAAGATCAGTGCCACGATGCCCATCAGTACCGCATACGATGTGAGCAGTACCCGACGGGCCGATCGGTGATCGCGAACACGTCCGAAACGGATCGACTCGAACAGCAGCCAGCAACCGAGCGCTGTGGCACCAACCAGGTACAGCATGCCGGTCACACCGATCACGGTAAGGGCTACTGCCGATGCGAGGGTGAAGGCACTGGTCACGATCATTTGTAGAGCAACGGACCTCCCCTGCTCGTCGGTGATCGCCGTCATCACAAAGCCCCCTTCAGCATAATCGGTACGGTACATCCAGGAGAGAGCCAGGAAATGCGGCAACTGCCACCAGAACAGGATCATGAACAGAATGATCGCTGCCGGATCCATGGTCCCCGTTACGGCTGTCCACCCACCGGCAAACGGCAGAGCGCCAGGAACGCCGCCGATCAACAACGCGATCGTGGTCTTCCGCTTGAGCGGCGTGTAGACCACCACATAGGTCAGCCAGGTGACGATGGCCAACCAGAACGTCAGAGGATTGACCGTGGCCAGCAATACAGCACCGGCAACGGACAACAGGCTGCCGAAGGCCACAGCTTGACCCACAGAGACGGCACCGGATGGGATCGGCCGTGTGGACGTTCGCTTCATCCGAGCATCGTTCTCGCGCTCGAGGACGTGATTGAACACGCAGCTGCCCGCGCTGATCAACACCGTACCCACCATTGTGGCCGCGAAGAGGATCCAGTTGGTCGCCGAGGCGGCGAAGGTGATCAGATCGGTCGGGATCGCCAGATACAATCCGGCCAGCGTGGTGAGCGCCACCATCTGCGTGATGCCGGGTTTGGTGAGCTCGTAATACTGGCGGAGCAGGCCTGGCGACACGTCGGCCAGGACCGCCACCTCACGGTCGATCGTTGCAGTGCGGCTTTCCGGCGTACTCATCGCACTCCTCCCCCAGCAACTGCCGACGCGGGTGCTGACGCGGTATGCGCCTGTCGCAGCCCGGCGCTCACGAAGAGCGTGACCGTATTGAGCGCCAGCAAGCCAACACCACCCAGCACATGCAGCGTGGTGACCACTTCGCCTCGCGCAGTCCACAAGATCATGGCACCGAGCAGGATCTGCACCCCAACCAACAGCGCCGCCATCGATGTTGTGCGAGCGATCGTTCCTTGTGAACCCGTCTTGCGCACCATCCACCATTGCAGGAGGACGGCCGCAGCAACCACATAGGCTGTTGTCCGATGGAGAAAGTGGATCGCGACCTGCCCGAACTGCAGGAGTTCGGCCGATGGGAAGAATCCTTCGTCCGACCAATGCGGGAAGGTAACGCTGACGCCCCAGGCATCGGAATGCCGAGTAAGGGCGCCAAGAAAGAACTGCAAGAACGTCAGGCCCCACGTGATCGAGATCAGCGGACGCAGTCGCGCTACCGCCGTGGTCGTGCCCGACCGCATCAATGGGCTATTGAGATACGTGATGCCGATCACGATCATGAAAAAGATCTCGGCCAGCATCCCATGGGTGGTCGAGGTCCAGTCCGGTAGATTGTTCCGAACAGTATAACCACCGAACGCACCTTGCAGGCACACGGCGGCAAAGGCAGCCATTGCCAGCCATAGCGTTCGCTGCGCGCCGCTTCGCCGCGCCGACGTGAGCAGGAAGCCTAACAGCGCAACAGCCAAGGCCAGCATGAAGAATTCCATGAAGCCCGCCGGCATGGTGTTCAGGCCGAAGATGGCCGTAACAACGGTGCCAAAGACCAGGACCAGAAAACCGGCGATCGCCTTGTTCGGCCGCTCTGCCGGCGCTACCTGGCGGTAGCTGACCACGAGTAGAACGGTTGTGACCAGGCCAACGAGACTGGCGAACAGGCGATGGCCATGTTCCCAGAACTTGTCGCCCTCCCACAACCACTTCGACGGCTCATAGGTCATCATCGGAGCGGCATTCGACGTCGGCCAGTCCGGGAACGCCATCCCACTCCGCGTGGAGTTCACATGGCCACCCCAGACGATCAGCATGAACGTGAGGACGCCAAGAACCACGCCGATACGGCGGATCCGCCGGGCGGACGCTTCCTGGGTCGCAGTATGGTCGTTCAGAGCAGCCACGATCCGATCAGTGCATCCCTACCGACGTTGAGGTATCATCAGAGACGGCGATCGTGTGATGGTGCACCGTGATGGATTTGCCCGGCTCCCATTGCGGCCAGTAGTCCAGTTCGCGACCTTCTACGCCGAATTCGTACGGACCGCGATACACCGTGATATCCATGTCGAAGTTGCCATGGCCCGGATGCGGCGGCGCAGCCCACTCCAGTGTGTTGGCGTTCCACGGGTTGCGCGGTGCCTTCTTGCCCCACTTCAGCGAGTACAGGATGTTACCCACCAGCATCAGTTGCGAGAAACCCATCACGATGGCTGCGATGGTGATGAACTCGTTCATGCCCTGCATGCCCTTGAGGAAGTCGTACACGTTCGGGTCGTAGATCCGACGCATGTGACCACCGATTCCCAGCACGTGCATCGGGAAGAACGTGGCGTTGAAGGCCAGGAAGGACCAGAAGAGGTGGCGGCGCCCCCACGACTCGCTGAGCATCTTTCCGAACATCTTCGGGAACCAGTAGTAGATCCCGGCGAAGATGCCGAAGAGCGATCCGCCGAAGAGCACGTAGTGAATGTGGGCAACAATGAAGTAGGTGTCGTGAATGTAGATGTCCACCGGTGCCGAAGCCATGAACACACCGGACAGACCGCCGATGATGAACATCGACACGAAGGCCAACGCGGCCAGCATGGCCGACGAGAAGTGAATGTTACCACGCCAGAGCGTGCCGAGCCAGTTGAACACCTTGATCGACGATGGAACGGCGATCACGATGGTGGACAACATAAAGGTGGTGCCCAGCAGCGGATTCATGCCGGACTGGAACATGTGGTGTCCCCACACGATGAAGCCCAGGAAGGCGATCCCGGCAACGGCGAACACCATGGCCTTGTAGCCATAGATCGGCTTGCGGGAGAACGTGGCCAGCACTTCGGACACAATACCCATCAGGGGCAGGATCATGATGTACACGGCCGGGTGCGAATAGAACCAGAACACGTGCTGGAACAACACGGGTTGGCCGCCACCCGGGAACGACGCACCACTGACCAGATGATCCGGAATGAAGAAGCTGGTATGGAAGAAGTTGTCAAAGAACAACATGGCCAGACCAGCGGCCAGAACCGGGGTTCCCAGTGTTGCGATGATGGCGGTGATGAAGAGTCCCCACACCGTTAGCGGCATATCGAACAGCTTCATGCCCTTGGCACGCTTGTTCAATACCGTGGCTACGTAGTTGACCGCACCCATGATGGACGAAAAGCCGATCATGAAGACCGAGATCAACCACAGCGTCTGACCCGAGAACGTGAAGGCTTCCTTGTTGATGTCGGCCGCAAGCGGTGGATAGCTGGTCCACCCGGCCCCGGCATATCCCATCTCGGTAAAGACCCCGGCCAGCATGATCAGACCGGCAGGAGGCACCAGCCAGAACGACCACATGTTCAGTCGTGGCAGCGCCATGTCGTCCGTACCGATCATCAGCGGGATACAGAAGTTGCCGAACATGCCTACGGCCATCGGAATGATCACGAAGAAGATCATGATCGTGGCATGCATCGTGGTCAGCTGCACGAAGAACTCGGGCGTGATCACGCCACTACCGGGTTCGGCCACCCACGTATCCGGCAGCAGATGTCCGATCACCGGGATCGCTTCTCCGGGATAGGCCAGCTGCCAACGCAGCATCAACGCGAACGCACCACCGATGAACAAGAAGATCAACGAAGCCAGCATGAACTGCTTCGAGATCACCTTGTGGTCTGTTGAGAACACGTACTTCCGATACCACGGCAGATCATGATGCTCATGCTCGTGGGCATGACCGTGATCGGCGTGCTCCTCGGTGTGGGCAAGGGATGTACTCATACCTGACTCTCGTTAGTTGACTTCAATCGTTCGTATCTAAGGGGGCTTGGTCGTGCGGTCGTTACTCCGACCACACATCGCCGGTATCGTTGCCGGTATCCGTTCCGGCATCAGCCGCTGGTGTCTCGCCTTCAGCTGGCGCAGCTGCCGCCGGCGGCGCCAAAGCTGCCGCCTTCTCCATGGCTTTCTGATCCAGCCAGGCATCGTATCCGGACTTCGACAGTACCTGATACTCGGCTCGCATGGCGTAGTGTCCCCCACCACACAGCTCGGCGCAGGCCAGCTCATAGGTGCCGGTCTTGAACAGGTTGAACCAGATGTTCATCCAGGTACCCGGCACCACGTCCTGCTTCACACGGGCGTGCGGAAGGAAGAACGAGTGCAAGACGTCGATCGACGAGCCCCGTACCATCACGTTGGCGTTCACCGGAACGCGGAATTGGTTCTCCACCACAAAATCGTCTGCACTTGCCGGGTCATTCTCGTCGATCCCAAAAGGATTCGTGGCCGACATCAGCGCCCGGGCCGTGCGGTCGTTATACGCATTGCGGCCGAACGTCCCGTCGGCACCCGGGTACAGGAAGTACCAACCGAACTGCTTGCCGAGTACGATGATCTCGACATCGGGCTTGGGCATCTTGCTGGAATACTTCGTGGTCTCCCAGATCGCGTCGGAGTACACGCCGATCCCGGCGAACAGGATCGTTGGCAGGATCGTCCAGGTGATCTCCACAATGTTGTTACCATGGTAATTGTAACCACGGCCACCCTCACGGGCGCGGTACTTCCACATGAAGTAGCCCATCAGCCCGAAGGTGAGGAAGAAGATGGCCACGCTGATCCAGTAGATCACGGCGAACAGGTTGTCGAGTTCCTGGCCGAACGTTGAGATGTTCTCCGGGAACCAGGCAAGCATGTCGAAGACGCTGAGGATGTCGTTCATAGCGTTGTGCTGTTGGCGGTTGCTGTTGGCTGTTGCTGTTGCTGTTGGCTGTTGGCTGTTGGCTGTTGCTGTTGCTGTTGCTGTTGCTGTTGGCTGTTGCCGAGTAGCGTGTAGGGCTAAGCGCTAAACGCTAAACACTAGACACTAGACGCTAGACGCTAAGCGCTAAACGCTACAGTTCCGATTCCGTATACGGAACGAACCGTCCACTGGTCTCTTCACGAATAGCTTTGACTTCGTCGGCCGTAATCGCTGCGCCGGAGTTGCCGAACGAGGAGCGTACATACGAGAGGACGTCGGCGATCTCCTGATCGCTGAGCTGATCCTTCCAGGCGGCCATTTGTCCGTTGATCTGCACGCCGTTGCGCTCGATCGGTCCACGGAAGCCGTGCAACACGATCTTGATCGGCAAGGATGCGTCGCCCTGCACAAGGGCAGATCCCGCAAGAGCAGGAATGTTGTTGGCCGGGACGCCTTTTCCGCTGCCCAGGTGGCAGGCGGCACAGATCCGTCCGTAGACGGCTTTGCCCGGACCACCATCGGCGGTTGCGCCGGACGCCGAGGCCGCGGCGGCATTCGGATCCACGAAGACCGGGTCGTCCCCGATCGAAGTGAAGAAACCCTGGATGTTGCAGGAGGTGAGGGTTGCGCTGACCAGAAGCAGGACAGCCGTGCGAAGAAGGGTTCGCGTACCAGCGTGCATGGAGTGCGTCTCGAAAAGGTCTCGAAAAACTGTCATCTCGCAGAAGCCATCAATTTACGTTCCTGTGACGGGCTGTGAAACCTGGAACGCAGTTGGTGCAATGGCGACAAAGATACAAGGATCAGGGTTTCGTGAATGCCTCAACCGTACGCCTGATCCCTTCCCGGATTTCCACACGCGGTTGCCACCCGGTCAGACCGGTGAACAATGCATGTGTTCCCCGCGTCCGTGGGGGGTCGCCTACCTTGGGTGGACCATGGACGATATCGAGTTCCCTGCCCAACGCTGAGGCAAGCATCTCTATGACCTCGTTCACCGACGTTTCGGTGTTCGAACAGATCATGAAGGTCTCATTCAGCCGATGCTGCGCTGCGATCACATTGGCTTTGGCCGCATCTTCGGCATAGAGATAGTCGCGCACCTGGTCACCGGCTCCATGGATCACAGACCGCTTGCCGATCAAGGCATTATTCAAGAAGATGCCGATCACACCAGACTCACCATAGGGGTTCTGGCGCGGACCATAGACGTTGGTATAGCGAAGCGTGGTGATCGACATCCCATGCGACCTGCGGTAGTAGTTGGCATAGAGCTCCATGGATCGCTTGGAAACGCCATAGGGGGCAAGGGGCTCAACAGGATGTTGCTCATCGGCCGGGAATTGCAGCAGGGCTCCGTAGACCGCTGCAGTAGAGGCCAGCACACAATGGCTCACCCCGGTTCGGCGCGCAGCTTCGAGGATGGCAATGGAACCGAGAACATTCACTGCGGCATCATGCGCTGGCTTGTCTACGCTTACCCGCAGTTCCATGTGCGCGGCGTGGTGATTGACCACATCGAACCGCTCACGATCAAAAAGGTTGGCAACATCGCCGGACACGATATCCATCTCGATGAATCGAGCTCCGGGTGGAACGTTTTCAACGCGACCGGTCGACAGGTCGTCGATGACCACTACGTCGTCGCCACGGTCAAGGTGGGCCTGCGCAACGTGCGACCCGATGAACCCCGCGCCACCGGTAACGAGAACCTTCATGCGTCGAGTGCCTTTCGTGCGATATCCGTGCGATAGACGTTGCCTTCGAACGAGATCTGTTCCACGGCTGCGTACGCACGTTGGACAGCCCCCTTCAGTGTTTCATCCGCTGCGGTTACCCCCAGCACTCGACCTCCGCTGGTCACCAGAAACCCATCCACTTCGGCCGTACCGGCATGATACACGGTCACCTGCGGATCGGCCTCGGCCTGCTCGATGCCCGTGATCACCTTTCCCTTTTGATACGCGTCTGGATACCCCCCGGATGCCAATACCACGTTGCAGGCAGCGCCGTTGACCGTAGAGCGGATCGTGGAATCATCCAACGCACCGCGTGCGGCCGATGCGAACAGCGCGGCCACGTCGGCATCCAGCACACTCATCACCACTTGTGTTTCCGGGTCGCCGAAGCGCGCATTGAATTCCACCACCGAGGGCACTCCGCTGTCGATCATCAGACCACAGAACAGACATCCCACGAACGGATACCCCTCGGCACGCATGCCGGCCAGAAGGGGCTCGATGATCTTGGATCGAACCTGTCGAAGGACATCGTCGGTTACCACGGGTGCCGGGGCGTAGGCCCCCATACCACCGGTATTCTTGCCGGTATCACCGTCGCCAATGCGCTTGTGATCCTGCGCCGGCGCAAGCGTAACGTATCGTGTGCCGTCGCATATGGCAAACACACTGGCTTCCTGTCCGAAGAGAAATCCCTCGATCACCACACCGTCGGTACCGAACACGCCGTCGTACATCTGGCTCACGGCAGTCACAGCTTCGTCGGTGGTGGCTGCTACCACCACGCCCTTGCCGGCGGCCAGCCCGTCGTACTTCACCACCACGGGAGTAGGGTGCTGGGCGGCATAGGCCACGGCCTCGTCTCGCTGGTCGGCATCGAACCGGCGGTACGGTGCCGTTGGAATGCCATGACGCTGCATCAGATCCTTCGAGAACCCCTTGGAGGATTCGATACGCGCTGCGGCCTGCGATGGGCCAAAGACGTCAAAGCCCCCTTCGCGAAGATGATCACTGAGTCCTTCGGCAAGGGGCTGTTCAGGACCGATCACCACGAGGGTGATCCGATGCTCGCGGCACCAACGGGCAACGGCGGCGTGATCGGCGATCGGTACGGCGACGCACTCCGCCTCGCGCGCGATGCCGGGATTGCCGGGAGCTACCCAGAGCTTGTCACAGGAGGCCGACGCTGCGAGCGCCTTTGCCAGGGCGTGTTCACGTCCGCCCGAGCCGATCAAGAGTATGCGTTCTGACATGGAGCAAAGTTAGGCACCTCAGCATACGCTCCTATATTGCGACATGCCCTATCGCATCATTGCAGCTACGCCCAAGTGTACCACGGACCAGTGCCGGTCCGTGCGACAGTTCGATCAGGTGGTCTTTCCGTCTCGTGAGGCTGCGCTTGCGTTTGCGCAAGCCCAGGGGCTTGTCCATGTGCAGATCGTCAGGTCTGCACCTCCCAAAAAATGATCCTGTTGCCAAAAGGGTCGCCGATCACGATCTCGCGCAGTCCCCATGGCTGTTCCAGAATGCCCGGTCTGGCATAGCGGTAGTTCTTGGCCGAGATCTCGGTATGGAAGGCATCGAGATCGGTAACGGGGATGCGGACGGCCGATCCCGGCGTGGCATCGCCGTGATGCTCGGAGAGGTGCAGCACACAGTTGCCGCGAGACACCTGGAAGTACAGCGGCATTTCCGGCTCAAAACGATGTTCCCAGTCAACGGAAAAGCCAAGGAACTCCACATAGAATTCCCTGGCTTTGGCAACATCGAAGATCCGAAGGATCGGGATCGGATTAGAAGAGAATGTCATGGAAGTCCCCTCGTTAGCAGCGAACGTGTCTCATCATCAACGTCGATTGACGATAACCTCGTACAGATCACCTTGTCATCGACTTACGAAGTCGAGCCTGGTTCCTCAACTCCGAGGTCCTTGCAGATCTTCCTCACAAGTGCGTCGTTCACTTCAGAATGTCGAGGTACCGTTGAACGTTTTCCCGTGCCAACATGGTACCAAATGGAGTGTCGAGATCCTTCGCGGAGTTGCTCACAACCCATTGAACAGAGATACGCCAACAATGCACGGCGCTTCATACCGCGATCGAAAGTTCCTCGAATCCTTCGCCCGCTGCCTGTGTTGCTTCCCGACGGTTCAATTCCAACATCTCCGCCAGTGCTTCGCGGAGCGACTCAATCAGAGCGGCACGCGTCATCTCCTGGCAGTTGACACCTGGAACCTCCTCCACCCAGCCGATCCAGACGCCTGCGTCGAACTTGATGATCGCTGTAAAAGTTTGCTGCACAACAACCCCCTGCTTTTCGATTGAAGGGTAGGTAAAGTTGATGATCACTCCTTAGAAGGGAACGTCATCAAAGTCGTCCTTGGCTTGGCCGCCGGCTGCCGGTGCGATCTGGGAGTAGTCTGTACCGCTGCCCGACGAGCCCCCTTCAATGCGTTCCATGCGCCAGCAGTCGAGATTGGTAAAGAAGTCCTTGCTGCCGTCGGCCTTGCGGGTGTATTCCTTGCCGCGCAGGTTGAAGAAGACCTTCACCTGCTGGCCAACCTGGTAGTTGTCCAGCATGGCTGTTTTGTCTTGGGTGACCTGGAATTTCACGGTCTGCGGATAGTTGCCGTCGGGGATCTCTACAACAAACTCCCGCTTTTTGAAGGTGTCGGAGATCTGTTGGGTGTCCATGATGGCATACAGGGTGCCGGAGGCTTCGTAGGTGGTGCTCATGTGCGTTGCCGAGATGAGTGAAGTGAGAAGTGTGAGTCGTTAGAAGTTGGCCACAAGATTCGGGAATTCCGAGAGAACGTTATCCAGACGGTCGAGGTCCTTGCCACCAGCCGTGGCCAGGTGGGGTTTTCCGCCGCCGCCGCCGCCGAGTTGCTGGGCTGCTGCGCCGACGAGCTTGCCGGCGGGTTTGGCTTTCATGATGTCGTCCGTGGAAACGCACACCAGTTGTGCCTTTTCGTCGATGATCGCCGCCAGGAGTCCCACACCATTGGTTTTGAGCGCAGCCCGGAGTTCATCGGCCAGTTCCTTGAGCTGATCCATGGACTCGGCGTTGACCTTGCCAACGGCCACCTTCAGCTCTCCCGCCATCACAGCTCCGGCAACCAGATCGGGGATCACGTTCTTGAGTTCGCCGGTACGGAGCGCTGCCAGTTCACGTTCGAGATCACGAATACGATCCTGCAGGCGCTGCTTTTCGTCGGCAAGCAGCTGCCCGTGATGTACCAGATCGGCAATGGTCTTTGGAATACTCCGTCCGGCCACCGCCTCGATACGGCGAACGCCGCTGGCGATGCTGCTCTCGTGCAGGATCCGGAACAGGCCGATCTCGGAGGTATTCCGCACGTGCGTGCCACCGCAGAACTCCACGGAGAAGGTCGGGTCGATAAAGACCACGCGGACGCGGTCGCCATACTTGTCGCCAAAGAACATCTTCACGTTCGGAACCGACCGGGCCTGTTCGATCGGCAGGTCTTCGGTGTAGACATCGATGTTCTCGAAGATCTTCTCATTCACGATGTCTTCGATCGTCTGCAGTTGATCGTCGGTCGGCTTTTCGAAATGCGAAAAATCAAAGCGGAGGTGTTCCGGGGAGACCAGCGAGCCCGACTGCTGCACGTGCGTACCCAGCACCTGGCGAAGGGCTTCGTGCAACAGGTGCGTGGCTGAGTGTTCCCGCTGAATGTCTCGACGGCGCGGGACGTCCAGTTTGGCCAGGGCCGCATCGCCTACGGACGCTGAGACGTCGGTGCGGCAGAGGTGCACGATCGCCGAACCGGCAGTGCGTACATCCTCCACCTCGTAGGTCGAGCCCCCTACCGTGATGGTGCCGGTATCGGATACCTGGCCCCCCATCTCGGCATAGAATGGTGTTTCGGCGATCACGATCTGGTTTCCTTCCACATAGAGCACCTCGCTTTGGCTCTCCGTGGCGGAATACCCTACAAAATGTGACGCGGCATCGATAGCCGTTTCGTCCACCGCCTGCACGTGCCGCTTACGCGCTGCCCGTGAGCGCTCGCGTTGGGCATCGAGCAAAGCGTGAAAAGCGTCTACGTCTACACTGATGCCATACTCTTCGCGAGCGATCAGTTCGGTCAGATCCAGCGGGAAGCCAAATGTGTCGTAGAGTCGGAAGGCGACCTCACCAGCGATCTGGCCCTCACTGGCCGTTGCGGCAAGAGCGAGCTCGGAGCGACCATTGTCCAAGGTCGTCAGGAACTGTTCTTCTTCAGTGCGGATCACGCGTTCGATCAGCGACTGGTGTTCGAGGAGTTCCGGGAACACGTCGCCCATGGTTTTAGCCAGTATGTCTACGTGCTTCCAGAGCACCGGTTCGGTCAGTCCCAGATTGCGGGCATAACGGGCGCCGCGGCGCAGGATGCGACGCAGTACGTAGCCCCTTCCCTCGTTGCCGGGGATCGCTCCGTCGGCGATGGCGAAGGACAGCGTGCGCACGTGATCGGCGATCACGCGCATGGCGATCCCGTCCGGGTGGTCCAGATCGGCCACGTAGGAGCGTCCGCAGAGGTCTTCGGTAAAGGCGATCAGCGGTTGAAAGATGTCTGTGTCGTAGTTGGACGGTTTACCCTGCAGGACGGCGGTCACGCGCTCCAAGCCCATGCCGGTGTCCACGTGTTTGGCGGCAAGGGGCTGCAGCGACCCGTCCGGCATGCGGTTGAACTCGATGAAGACGTTATTCCAGATCTCGATCACTTCCTGCACACCGGCGTTCACGAGGGGGCCGCCGGTCTTGCCGGGCGTGCGGTCATAGTGGATCTCGGTGCAGGGTCCACACGGGCCTGTTTCTCCCATCTCCCAGAAGTTGTCTTTCTCGTCGAACCGCAGGATCCGCTCTTCCGGCAGGTAGCGCTTCCATAGTTCGAACGACTCATCGTCTGTTCGGTACACGGTAGCGTACAACCGCTCGGGATCCAGCTTCCAGACATCGGTCAGCAGCTCCCAGCTCCACTGGATGGCCTCGCTTTTGAAGTAGTCTCCGAAGCTCCAGTTACCCAGCATTTCGAAGAAGGTGTGGTGGTAGGTATCTACCCCGACGTCTTCCAGGTCGTTATGCTTGCCGGAGGCCCGGATACACTTCTGGGTATCGGCGGCGCGGACGTAGTCCCGCTTCCCCATTCCAAGAAAGACATCCTTGAACTGGTTCATTCCGGCGTTGGTGAATAACAACGTCGGGTCGCCATGCGGGATCACCGGGGCCGATGGAACGATCCGGTGTCCGCGAGCCTCGAAAAACTCCAGAAAGGAGCGTCGGATCTCGTGTGAGGTCATCACAGTATGGGGAAAGTGAAGCCACAAAAGTACGGCACGGGGTACTTTTGCCTTCGTATGAGACACACCTTTATCCTGCTGCTTCTTCAGATCAGTATCACGGTCGTTGGCCTGGCCGGCCCCGGCTATCACGTCCAGATCGATCTCACGTCCTTGCGTCACGACCGCCTTGCGGTGACGATCGACGTACCACCGGTAGCGATCGACACAGCCGTCTTCGTCTTCCCGGTCACCGTCCCGGGCACCTATGAGCCCCACTTGTGGTGGCGGCTGGTACACAACTTTGCAGCCTTCGACGCCCAGGGAAGCCCCCTGCCAGTCACTCGTTCTGCGGATTCGCAGTTCGTGATCGGACAAGCTTCGAGGCTGCATCGGGTCCGGTATGATCTGGACGACTCCTTCGACGATGAAGACGACCGCGTGACGATCTTTCATCCAACGGGAACCAGCTTTCAGGGCGACAGTGTGTTCGTCTTCAATCACGGCGGCGTTGTTGGCTACATCGAAGGCTATCAGCGTCTCCCCTATCTGGTGAGTGTTCAGCGTCCCGAGCGCCTGTACTGTTCAACAGCATTGCCCGTCACGAGTCGGTCCACCGATCGCGACACGTACATGGCCGGCAGCTACGACGAACTGGTGGATGGTCCGGCCGTCTTTGCCAGACCGGATACAGCCTCCTTCCAGGTCAACGGCGTGAACGTGCAAGTGGCTCTGATCCATCCACGAGATACCCTGATCGCCCCGGCGTATGCGAAGACCCTCGAGAAGGTCACCTCGGCCATTGGGGCGTTCCTGCCTTCGATGCCGGTGGACCGTTATGCCTTCCTCATCTATTTGTGGGACGGCGACACGGTGGAGGTGAAGGGGGCTCGCATGGGGCAAGGTGCTCTGGAGCACAGCTACTCGTCGCTGTATTTCTGGCGCTACACATCCAAGCCCTTTGGCCTCGAGAGTGTTGCCGCCCATGAGTTCCTGCACATCCTGTTGCCCTTGAACGTGCACAGCCGCGAGATCGATGAGTTCAATTTCCGTTCGCCGCAGATGTCGGCCCATCTGTGGCTGTACGAAGGCGTCACGGAATACTTCGCGCACCAGGCCTTGCTGCGCGGGAAAGCCTCGTCTGAATCGCGTTTCATCCGCGAGGTCAAACAGCAAGCTCGATCGCTGAACGTGCTGCCGGATACCTTTTCGTTGTACACCTTTTCACGCAATGTGCTCACAGCGGAGAACCAGGAGCTCTATCCGGTGATCTACGAGATCGGTCCCTTGAACGCTTTGCTCATGGACATTCAACTGCGCGAAGAGTCCAACGGCCAACGCGGATTGCTGGAGCTGGTCTACCAGCTGATGGAACGCTACGGGCCAGCCCATCCGTTCAACGACGACGAGCTGTTCGACGTGATCGAAGGGATGACGTCGCCGGCGTTCGGCGCCTATTGCCGCACCTATATCCGGGATCGCACTCTGCTACCGCTGAACGAGTACCTGCCCAGGATCGGGCTCACCTACACCGATAGCACGCTGGCCGACCGCCTGACCTTTGGTGTGGCCTTCTCCGGAGAGATGAAGGATCTCTCGAACGTGATCATTGAACCCACGAAGCCCAATCCTCTTGGCGTTCAGGCAGGAGATCGACTCGTGGCGATCGACGGCAAGGAACTCTCTTCGCATTCCCCCACCGGACTACGAAAGCTGTTCAATCCCGAGAAGGATCAGAGCATCTCGCTCTCTGTTGAGCGCAATGGAGACGTACTCGAGCTGTCTGGCACTGCGGTCACCACCCAGCGGGTGGTTCGCCATGTGATCGGCGAGGTCGACTCCCCAACCGCCGAGCAGGTTCGCCTTCGGAACCTGGTTTTCTACGGCAACTCCGGCGGTGCTAGCGGCCAGACCAGTCGGCCAGCCGATCATTGATCGTGGCCTCGGCCATCTGTGGCGTATCGTACATCCCGGCATTGGTGCGCTGGCGATAGGCCTCATACAGGCTAACGGCACAGGCCACGCTGATATTCAGCGACTGGATCAGTCCCACCTGCGGGATCAAGAAGTTGCCATCGGCCAGTAAGCGGGCTTCTTCGGAAACGCCATCATGTTCATTGCCGAACACCAGGGCGATCGGATGAGTGAGATCCAGATCGAACAACGAGACGGCATCGCCGGACATGTGCGTGGTGTAGATCCTGAATCCCTGCTTTCGCAGGACAGCGTAGCAGTCGTCGACCGTGTCGTGTAGATGCACGTCCACCCATTTTCTGGCACTCGCCGAGCTCTTGGCCCCAAGTTCCGGGAACGTTGTCCGGCCATTGTAGATGCCATGTGCCTCGAGGACGCCAACAGCGTCACAACTACGAAGAACAGCGCTGATGTTATGCGGGTCGTGCACGTTCTCAAAGACCACGGTCAGTCCCGGCTGCCTCTTTTCCAACACCGCTCTGAGTCTGGCTGCACGCTCAGGTGTGATCTCCAACGTTGACTCCGCCATTAGCCGATTAGCAGATTAGCAGATTAGCAGATTAGCAGATTCACTTGTCCGCTTCCCCCATCACCGGGTCGATCGAGCCGATGATCGCCACAACGTCGGAGACCATGGCGCCTTCGGCCATGAACTTCAACGCTTGCAGGTTGGAGGATGATGGAGAACGGATCTTCAGCTTCCAGGGATGGCCGGTGCCATCACTGACGATGAAAATGCCAAGCTCGCCTTTGGGGTTCTCCACGGCGGTGTAGGTCTCACCTGCCGGGATCTGCTGTCCAAAGTTGACCAGCATGAAGTCGTTGATCAACTCTTCCATCTTCGTATAGATCTCGCGCTTGCGCGGAAGCACGTTCTTCGGGTCGGCATCGTTGAGTACTGCGGTACGCGGAAGGGTCTCCAGACGATCGATCACCTGGTGACAGATCTTGATCGACTCCCAGATCTCCTCGGCGCGACACCGGAAGCGCGAGAAGCAGTCTCCATCGTTCTTCGTGATCACATCGAACTCGACCTGATCGTAGAACATGTACGGCTCATCGCGGCGTAGATCGCGTGCCACACCCGAACCACGAAGCGTGGGTCCGGAAAGCCCGAGCTGCACAGCTTTGTCGGCCGGCATGTATCCGACCCCAGCCATCCGGTCGATAAAGATCCGGTTGCGAGCTACCAGGCCGTCAAACTCGCGCATGCGATCCGGCATTTGATTCAGCCAGCTGCGAATGTCGCGAAGAACATCGGACGGAATGTCGTTGGCCACGCCGCCGATCCGACCAAAGGAGGTGGTGAAGCGAGCGCCGCACACGCGTTCGAACAGGTCGTACTGCTTTTCCCGCTCCGTGAATGTCCACAAGAACAATGTCAGCGCGCCAACGTCCATCGCCGTTGCACCCATGGCCAACAGGTGCGAGGAGATCCTCGCCATCTCGGTCATCAGCAACCGCACCCACACGGCGCGATCAGGCACTTCGATCCTGCCGGCCTTCTCGATGGCCATGCAGATGGCCATGTTGTTGGCCATCGGGGCGATGTAGTCCAGACGGTCCGTATGCGGAATGAACTCGTGGTACGTGGTGTTCTCGGCCAGCTTTTCAAAGCCGCGGTGCAGGTATCCCAGTTCCGGGACGCATTTGATCACCGTTTCGCCGTCAAGACGCAACAGCACACGCAACACGCCGTGCGTTGCCGGGTGCTGGGGACCCATGTTCAGGACCATGTCGTTTTCCAACGGGTCTTCGAACATGGCTACCGTGTCCTTATCCATCACTTCGCGAAGGATCTTGGACTGGCGCAGCTTTTCGACACGCTCAATGGAAGACGTATTGGTGACCGAGATACTCATAGTCGTGTACGCTCTACGTTATACTGTCTGTTTGTTATACTGACAAGTCCCCATTCCCCATTCACCGAAAAATAACCTACAATCCTCCAGGAAGTCGCAGTCGGATCCAGTCGCGGATCGCATCCGTGATCTGCCCGGACGGCCAGTGTCCTCCATCGAAGGGCATGTACACGTGCTCCACCCGAGAAGAGGTCAGCCATGCGTCGATCAATTCACCGGTCTGTAGTGGCACGGTCTGGTCGCTCTTGCCATGGGTTACCAGTACATCCACGCCATGTGTCCGCAGGTCGTCGAGGTAATCTCGGACCTTGCCGTAGTCATACATGCTGGCGCATATGGTGACCACTGAGCGGAACGTAAAGGGATACCGCGTAGCAACGGTCAACGCGTGGAACCCACCCTGGCTGAAGCCTACCAGAATGGGTTTGTCCTTCGAGACGGGCAGCCGTGACGCTGCATCCAGAAAGGCATCGTGATACCAGGCCGAAGAGGCATCCACGATGGCGCTTTGCAGCGAGTCGGGAAACCCGATCCCCAGACCCGAGGCGCTGTACTTCGGCGTGTGCGTGGCCATGATCTCGTCCAGCTTCGGGTAAGGGGCTTGTGGAAAGATCAGGATCGCCGAGTCCAGCTGCAGTGTTCGCGCCCACCCCATCATGGTTTCGGCGGTGTGCCCGTTGCCATGAAGGAACACCACGGCGGGGAAGGTCTCGGCAGGACGCATCTTGGACGGCAGGATCACTTTGTAAGTACCCATGGTCACCTGCAGGGTATGCAGGGTGAGCACGCGGGGATCGGTAGTCGGTTCGAGCTTCTTGAGCAAATGGCGCAGCGTGTCGGCTTCGTGTTTGCGGCCATTGCGATCGTAGAGCGTGATCAGTTCCCGAGCCGCTGCGGCATCGTTCGGGACTGCCGACATCCATTGCAGAAACAACGCAATGGCCAGCGAGTCGTTTTCCTTGGTGTGCAGCAAGCGCGCGGCGCGCTCGCGCGCAGTTCGCCGGTCGGTCCGCCCTACCACGTCGTCCACGGTCTGAGCCCGTAGGCCGGCGGTCGCAGCAAGAACAAGCAGGATAACGATGACCGTGTGCATGAGTAGGCCGACCGGAAGTGGTCTGAATACGACATCGGCGCGCCATAAGGCGCGCCGACGGATCCTGTTGGGTGGGCGAGGCGGGACTTGAACCCGCACGTCGTAACCGACACTGGCTTCTGAGACCAGCCTGTCTGCCAATTTCAGCACTCGCCCGACTGCTGCGGAGAGGGAGGGATTCGAACCCTCGAACGGATTGCTCCGTTAACGGTTTTCGAGACCGCCCGATTCAACCACTCTCGCACCTCTCCACGATGCAGCTCTTGTGGGGAGCCACAAATATAAGCACCAGGGAGAGATCCCAAGCTATCTTCTTGGGTCGTCCTCGTCGATCTGCTCCAATAGTGTAAGATACGAGAGGTACCGTTCAGGATCGATCTTCCCCTGCTCGACGGCTTCCTTGACGGCGCAACCGGGCTCGTGGTCATGTGAGCATGGGGCGAATCGGCATTCTGCACTGAATGGCTCGAACTCTGCAAAGTAGTACGGCAGCTCTTCCTTATCCAGTTCCCACACGGCAAACTCCCGCAACCCCGGGGAATCGACCAGCGAGCCCCCTCCATCCAGCGGGATCATCGTGGCAGCCGTCGTGGTGTGGCGACCCTTGCGATACAATTGCGAGATGGCTCCTACCCGCACACGGGCATCGGTGAGGGCGTTGATCAGCGAGGATTTACCCACGCCCGACGGTCCACTCAGCAACGTGGACCGACCAGCCAGCAGGGCGTGCAGATCGGCGATGTTCTCCCCCGTCTCGGCGCTCACAATGGCCACGGGTAGGTCCAGGTCGTCCCAATACGCAGCGAAATCCTCCACTAGCTCTGCCCGTTCCTCATCCGGCACCAGGTCGGCCTTGTTCACCACGATCAGGGGGTCCAGGTCGCCCTTGTCTGCGGCGATCAGGTACCGGTCGATCAGCCGTTTGTTGTACTGCGGTTCCCGAGCGGAGACCACGATGGCCAGCTGATCCACATTGGATACCACCACCTGTTCCTTCTGAGCGCGTCCGGCTGCCCTTCTCGACAACAGGGTCCGCCGCTCCTCGCGCTTCTCGATGTGGGCCGACGGATGACCGAACTCCGTATCGGTGCCGTCCGGTACGATCCATACGGCGTCGCCCACGGTTACGATCGTGTCGGTTTCCGGACTGTCGATGGTACCCGATACGGTGCAGACGTACAGGTCGGAGGAGCCTCCCTGAGGTGCCGAGACCAGCCAGTAGGGGCCGATCGATGTTACCACTGCGCCTTCTAAGGCATTGCTGGGAAGGGGCTTACCCTCTTTTCTGCGGGTTCGGACCCGCTCCTGGCGCTTGCGAATGTCCCTCGTCCTGGCTCGGTAGGCCTCATCGTCTTCCCGGTGCAGCTCGTCGTCAGGTCCGCTCGTGGTCACAATGTGGGAAGAGTGTGAACAATTATTGACACTTGGGCGCCGGAAGTGTACCTTTGTGCAGGTATTTCAAATTAGCAGGAATCCGTTGAACTATCGGTGGAATTTCCGAGAAAGTATCGATGAACATGCCGTCCAGAACCTGATCCAGAAGCTTAGCGTCCCCAACCCCATCGCACGGGTATTGGTCGGGCGAGGCATCGATAATATCGATGCTGTCGACATCTTCTTTACGCCCGAGCTGTCTCGCCTCCATTCCCCGTGGTTAATGGATGGTATGGACGCGGCGGTCGATCGCATCGAACAGGCGATCGCCAACAAGGAGCCCATCTGGATCCATGGCGATTACGACGTGGATGGCACATCGAGTACAGCCATGATGCTGCATTTCCTTCGCAGCATCGGTGGCACGGCCGAGTATCACATCCCCAACCGTATGGATGAGGGATTCGGCTTCATGCCGATCTCCGTGGATCACGCCGTGACCTTCGGAGCCAAGGTCATCATCACGGTGGACGTCGGCATCACGGCCGTCAAGGCGGTGGATTACGCCCTGGAACGCGGGATCGATACGATCATCAGCGACCACCACCAGGCCGCTGAGGAACTGCCAAAGGCCCTGGCCATCCTGGATCCGATCAAACCCGGATGCAACTACCCGTTCAAGGACCTTGCTGCCTGCGGCGTTGCCTACAAACTGATCGCGGCCATGTGTGATCGGCGTGGCGAACCGGATCGGGCCCATCAGTATCTGGATTTCGTG
>JANJTN010000202.1 GCA_024711065.1 bacterium | reverse complement strand
TGTATGATGGCCGCACCGGACGCTGGGCGGGGCTGGATCCGGTGCTGGATCCGGTGCTGGATCACCGCCTAACGGTACCACTGTTTTCCGCGTGAAACTGACCACCACAAACAGCTCCCGGAAACGGTCTACAAACAGGATCGGAGATCGGCGATGTGAGGAGTCAGGTAGGCGGTAGAAAGTGGTTCGCTATCTGACGTCTTGGGCTTGCGTCTGCCGAGAGAGTCTCAGTTGACTTCCAGCCGGTGAGCGTTATTAGCGATGCGGTCCAAGAAAGTATCAGCAATAGATTGTTCGCCGATGACCACTAGTCAGGCGTCGACCGATGGAATACGTGCAGCCGAGATCAAGGACCTGCGTTCGTTGGGATGACTCCGGTGGCACAGGTCATCCTATCTCGCTACGTTTGAAGGACTACTACGAGGTGGTCAGTTTATGCGGAATACGGTGGTCGGTTTCGATGGACTATCTAGCGGTTCTTTAAAACGAGAAAAGTTATGTTAAATGTATCAAGTATCAGAAATAGATGTTTGTCGTCATGGGCGAGTGCATTCTTATTACTGACAACGTCGTTGATGTTTCTGACTAGCTGCAGTGGTAGGCAGAGTACAAACAAGGAGAATGCGCTCTCTATTGCACAAGATAGTGTTTACTTTCTCCCGCCAATACTGGAGGACTTTCCAAAGTATTCCGTACCTGTTCCCGGCGATGACGTGATAGATGAGAGTCTGAGTGGGAGGTGGCATGCAAGATATCGAGATGCGACTGGTGCAGTGTATGACATCTTGTTTAGTCTCGCTCAGTCTGGAGATTCTGTTGTAGGCGACGCTTCTGTATCCTCATGGATTGCCCATAATAGTGTCCCTGCTGGCAGTTTTCGTGTGTTCGGTTCAACAGATGGCAGTAGAATCACCTTTAACATTGAACCTAATCAAAGTAGTCAGTCCATAGATTTATTCTTTTCTGGGAGCATTGCTCCTTTTCAGTCTCGTCGACAGCGATGCATGTATGGAATAGTGGATAGTACCGGCTCGAGTCGCTTTTTAGGCGGCGTGTGGATTGCATTTAGGGAATAATAATTGTTCGTATGAATTGATTTGCACCTCAAAAACTAGTCCACCTGGCTGGTGGCAAGAATATCGTGCCAGTCCTACGTTGAGGGATTACCCTCGCGGAGAATTGATATGGAAGAGCTAGATCGCTGAAGAATTCCAACAGTAACATCTGCCGCGAACTCAGAGATCACCACACAACGCCGGGTTTCTGACCTTGTTCCCGCTCCCTCTCCGCCAAGGAGAGGGGAAGCCGCGAAGCGGCGGGGAGAGTTCTCTACTAGAGCGAGACACTCCGCTGCGTCATCCCGAACGAGCGATGCGAGGAGGGACCCCACGGGTGGTGCAATGGTGCAACGGTACCACGGTACCACGGTTCGGCGGTGTTCGCGCAGAGGGCCCGATACGGCGGGTTGGGAGAGAGGAAAAGTGCGGCCTCGAGAGGATTCGGAAGCCGTAAAGTAAGTATCAGCAGTGCAAAGGCACTACGGCGATGTGAATACTGCTGCTGACGGTACTGCTGACGAGCAATGTGTCTCTGCCGAGCGTCATTGCATCTGCGCCGACAACTCTATGTCGCTGTTCAGCCGGTCTGTACCTTTGGGCTGTCAATCAACCGGGGGGGAAGACCAGTCCGATGAACCAGGTAGTATCCAGCCGGTCAGTTCATACCCAGAAGCCACTAAGAACAGCGGTGTTATTGTGAAGGAGACAGCGTGAATCGTGTAGGTCATGGTGGATATTCCGCACAAACTGACCACCTGATTCCGCGTCAAACTGACCACCAAAATGGCCTCCCGAAAACGTGCTCGTCAATGCAGGTAGATCGGTCATGAAGTGAGTGAATTAGTTCGTGGTATCGTCAGTCTTCTTGCCCTTGGCCATTCTACGTTTCCTCAACGAGTCACCGACGAGTTCAAGCCGGTGCGCATCGTGTATGATGCGGTCCAAGATAGCATCAGCAATGGTCTGTTCACCGATCACTTCGTGCCATACCTCGACGGGGGCCTGGGCGGTGAACATGGTTGAGGTCTTGCCGTGGCGGTCTTCGATGATCTCCATGAGGATCGCCCGGCTCTGTGAGTCGAGCGGCTGAATGCCGAAGTCGTCGATGATCAACAGGTCTTGCCGCTCCATCTTTCGGAGTTCGCGGAGGTAGGAGCCGTCGGCCTTAGCCATTTTCAACCGGGCAAAGAGCTTGTTGCTGTGCTCGTAGAGCACCTTGTAGCCGAGGATACAGGCCTGGTGGCCGATCGCTGAGGCGATGTAGCTCTTGCCCAGGCCAGTGCTGCCGGTGATCAGGACGTTCTCGCGCTTGGTAATGAAGTGGCACGCCGCCAGACGCAGGATCTGATTGCGGAAGACCTCGCGCTGGCCGTCAAAGCTGATCTCCTCGACCATGGCACGGTAGCGGAACCGGGCGTTCTTGATGAAGCGCGACTGGCGCCGGTTGGTGCGCTCATCCCACTCGGCGGTGACGAGCGCTTCGACGAGTTCATCGGCACTCAAATGCTGGTCGGCCGTGGCAGCCTGGCTGGCCTGCAGCGCTCGGGCCATGCCGGTGAGCTTCATCTGCTTGAGGCGTTCAAGGGTTGTCTCGATTGGTGGTTCAGTCATGGGACTGCTCCTGTGATAGTGAAGAATCCACCGAGGCGTAGTAGTCCTTGCCTCGGATGTTGTTGTGGGCAGGCATTGACCGCGGCTCGGAGGCGTCCTCCTGCAGGTCGAGACCCTTCTTGAGGATCTCCTCGATCGCTTTGTAGTGGTACAGGCCAAAGGAGTCAGCCCGGCGGCATGCCTTGATCAAGCGCTGCGGTCCGAGGCGGCGTGCAAAGGCCAGGATGCCTTGACACGACTTGAACGCCTGCTCCGGATGCTGCTTGCGCAGCAGGACCATGCTGATGTAGTGTTCGACCTCGGGGCTGATGGCGCGGGCACGCTCCCGGAAGTACTCCGGCGACCACTCGCTGATCACCTGGTGGTGACTGGCCAGGTGGTCCTGATCGGTGGTGTACTGATAGGGCGTCCGGACCCGTTTGTGACTGGCAATGGGCTGGTGGCGGTAGAAGATCTCCACCTGCTCGTTGTTGTAGAAGACGCGGACCTTCTTGCCGATGTAGGCATACGGCACCGAGTAGTAGTGCTTGTCCGGCCCCAGGTTGATGTGGCCGTTCTTGGCAACGGAAGCCTGCAGGGAGCGTCGGAGTTCAAAGCGGTTCTGCGGCAGCGGCTGCAGACAGGCTTCTTCCAGCTCGCGGAACTGCTCCAGGCGGGAGTAGTCCCGACCGGAGAACTGGCCCGTGTTGTAGGTCTTCAGCAGCTCGGCGATGCGGTCGTTGAGCATCTCCAGGCCCACGGGGAGCCGACGCGGTAGAGCTGCATAGATCTTGGTGTAGGTGATCTTGACGGCTCCCTCCACCAGCGCCTTGTCCTTGGGTTTGTAGGCGCGGGCCGGCAGCACAGCCATCCCGTAGTGGTCGGCGAAGGCCTCGAAGTTCTCATTGAGCTTCGGCTCGTAGCGATGCGACTTGATCACCGCCGACTTCAGGTTGTCCGTAACGATGGCCGTCGGTGCCCCGCCAAAGAAGTGCAGGGCATTCTGGCAGCTGGAGATGAAGTCCTCGACCTTCTGCGACGCCGTAGCCTCGACGTAGGTCAGCTGACTCGCGCCCAGAATAGCAACGAAGACCTCGGCGCGGCAGACCTCTCCAGAGGTCGGGTCGATGTACTCCAGCCGTTCTCCGGCATAGTCGACGAAGACCTTGTCTCCCGCCTTGTGCTCAATGCGCATCGATGGCCGCGTGCGCTGCTTCCAGATGCGGTAGTGCTTGTAGTAGGCGGTCTTGCCGAAGCAATCGGCCGTGTCTCGACGGTAGATCTCGTAGAGACGCGTCAGCGTCATGCCGCGCTGCCGTAGACGCTTGTCGTGCGTCTCGAAGAACGCGTGGAGCGCAACCAGGCGTTTGTCCGGTGCCGACGGAGGCTCCTGACAGAAGAGCACATCCAGTTCATGGTCGGTCTTGGCCGAGAGCTCTTCCCAGGTCAGATCCAGCTCGGAGAGGACGGCCAGGTACTTCTTGATGGTGTTGCGAGAAACACCGGTGATGGTGCTGATCTCGAGCTTACTCCTGCCCAGATGGTGCAGTTTCAGCAGGTGTTTGAGTTTGCTCATAGGGATCGGTGTGTTCGCCATGCTCAGCTGGTGATTCTATGATTTGTGAAGTCATAGAAGGTGCTGAACAAGCGCCCGATCTACCTACTTTGGGGCACGTTTCAGGTGGTCAGTTTGCCGCGGAATCTGGTGGTCAATTTGCCGCGGAATCAGGTGGTCAGTTTGGCGCGGAAAGAGGTGGTCACATTACGCGGAATTTCCAGCGTGGGAAGGGGCAAAGGACAAACATGGCACTGGAGTCATCGTCGAGTATTCTAGAACAGGTGCTGTCGAAATGTACTGCCGCTTGACAATGTCGAGCGAACACTGCTCTGACTACGATCACCTTACGTCACCTCCCGGTTTCATTCGGCTCTTTGACATTGAGTCGGTGGACCTTGACGGGGACTCTATGACGGACGGATTTGTTGCGGTTGGCGGTGTATTCCTTCCAGATCCAGAAATGAGCCTTCAACGAGAGCACAATGAGTACATGTTAGTCGTGTTCCTGGACTCAGAATATGAGGTGGTGTGGAGCCGTATTCTAGACATTGAGAACAACGACCCTGATAACTCATATGCACTTCTCAGATCGGTTGTAGTTGAGAGCGATGGGTACATACAGGCCGTAGGTGAGTCAAACAACTACCTTGCCTCTACTGACGACAGATCCTATCCTACGATTGTTCGCCTGACAACGACTGGCGAGATTGTCGACGCAACAGTTCTTCTGAAGGAGAACAATACTTGCGATCGCGGGCCATTGCCATCCGGTCTTCTAGATACTCATGTAGAGCAGATCGCCTCAAGTACTGCTGGCTCTTTTATTGCAGGCACTTCATTCGCGTATGAATCTCCACTTACGAATGCTGCAGGAACATCCGGCTCGTGTCAGAATGTCAGAAGAGAAGGAAACTCATTTGCACTGTCATACGAGTGCCTTCCTGATCAGTTTAGTGCGGTTAACGTGGGAGTAGTACCGGTGAGTACATATCTCCGCGAGTTTCAGACAGGACCGTTCACAAGTCATCCTTCTGTTGTGTCTAAGCACAGTACAAGCGGTAGCGACGTGGACCTTGACCACCACCCAATTCCCGACCCCTGCAGATTTGTGCAGTACCACACGTTAGAGATAGAACCAATCACGCTAAATGACACTTGTCCTGACAACGCTCTTCCATTCAACAGCTATACGGCTGGCACTCACAATGGCATCCGTGTGATAGACTCCAACTGCCACCCATAGAAACAACGAGGCACATCATGAACATTATGAATCCCCTTAAGAGATCAGTATGGCTTGGCTTCCTTGTTGCCACTTGGGTGATTACATCAAATGAGGCAGGTGCTCAGTGGCACGCTCATCCATACACATACTCCAACGGCGAACTTCATCAGGTGAAGCAGGTCAGGTTCTACACCAAGCACACAGGTTTGATGTCTGCCCTGTCGTTAAACAATAGGCCGAGAGTGTTTATGACATCAGATGGTGGTGCTTCGTGGGATTTGTTGTGGATGGCTGATCGACCGATGAACCCCAACGACGTTAGAGGGTATTCAATCGAGTTCACAAAGCCGCACCATGCCATCATATCGACGCATTTGTCTCTTCCGCCAGCAGTAGTAGTTAACATGGAGACAAGAGAAGTGACTCCAATGAGAACCGTCAGCAATGACAGTTCTGACTGCGGTGGGACGCAGTTCGTGGATGTGAGCGCATTCCCCGATGGTGGATATCTCGGTCTAGCTTGTAATGGCTTCATGAAGGCAGATGGGCCTGAGATCGATTGGTCATATCAGGTGATTGAAGAAAGCGAGACACCGTTCATGATTCGTCGAGGAAGAGACAGTACTTATCTCGTTCTTGCATCTTTTAGGGGGTTCCGCTCAGATGACGGTTGCAACACCTGGCGTCGCGAGGAGTCAATGTGGAGATTTCTGAGACTTTCTGCTGGCACCGATGGCAGTGTTATCGGTCTCAAGAGTACGGGCATGGTGTATTCGCATGATGATGCGGAGACATTTGAGGAAGCCAGCGTCCCACCATCCTTAGACTTGACACTAGTATCCCACATTTCATACCAGAATAGCGGGGCCTATACGCTGCTTTCAGATCAGGGCATGGTCTTGGCTTCAACGGATCGTGGAGTTTCTTGGGACAGTGTCTTTCAGGTCAACACTGAAGAGGATGTTGTGTTTTCCGCATCGTTTGTCGGGGATGACTCCATCATGGTGTTCGGAGGCTTCAACTACTATGTGAACTACCTAACAACGGGAGTGAGCGTGTATGAAGGCGCTAGAGAATTCCCGGTGCAACTGTCGCTTTCTCCCAATCCTGCAAGTGACAGGTTGACGGTAGGTACGAGCCAGCCTATCGACAGGATTGATGTGTACTCTATCAATGGCTCACATCAGCTATCGGTTGCATTCGATGGTAGGTCTCAGAGGACGCAGACACAGCTTGGTGTCAGCGATCTAATGTCTGGTCCATACATTCTTGTGGTGCGATCAAGGCAAGGAACTCAGAGTCGTATGCTGTCTATTGTTCGATAGTGAATCCTTGATCGTTCTTTATAGATCTCTGTAAGGAGCTACAGCTGAGTAGGGTCGAAAAATCAGACCAGTCTTTGTGTATGAAATGTGTCCATCAGGCAGTCTTTTTCGGAGTGTAGGCTGTTGCTGGTGGACGGTAGTTGTGCCTGCTGTGTGGTCGTTCGGTATTGTACATGTGTAGCCACTGGCGGGTGATGACCGCGGCTTCATGCAAGGAGGCGAATACCTCGGCATTGAGGACCTCCAGCTTGTAGGTGCCGACAAAGCTCTCGGCATGGCCGTTCTGCCACGGCTTGCCTGGTTCAATGTACGCCAGGTTGATCTCCCGGCGACGGGCCCAGCTCTGAACGACGTAGGCGATGAACTGTCCTCCATTGTCACTGCGGATGTACCGCGGAGCGCCGTAGCGTTCCACCAATTCGTCGAGAACGTCCTCGACATCAACGCCTTTAAAGGACCGTGCCACGCGGATGTCCAGGCCGTAGGCTGTTGCCTCGTCCTTGACGACCAGGGCGTAGATCTTCCGTCCGTTCATGAGTCGATCCTCGGCAAAGTCCATGCACCAGACATCGTGTACCACCTCGGCAACCGGACGAACACGCTCACCGGTCCGCACCTTCCGCCGACGCTTTCGCCACTGTGCGGCGTGGCCTGCCTGCCGGTAGACCCGTCGAATGCAGCCCTCGGTGTACGGATGGTCGTTCTCACGCACCCAGCCATGGATCAGGCGGACGCCCCAGGCAGGATGCTTCTCGATCACATCGTTGATCACCGCCAGCACCTGAGCATCCTTGGCCGGCTGTCTGTGCTGATAGGTGAGCATCGAGCGTGATACCCCAAGCAGAGCACAGGCTCGACGCTGTCCAAGTCCACGCTTCTGGGCGTACTCCACGGCCTGGACGCGCTGTGGGACGCCTACCACTTTTTTGCCGTGATCTCCTTCATCACCTCGATCTCCAGATCACACTCCGCCAACAGCTTCTTCAGCCGTGCGTTCTCCTGCGTGATCCGCTTGAGCTCGGCGACCTGGTTCGGATCCATCTCCCCGAACTTCCGCCGCCAGATGTAGATCGTGTGCTCGGAAACCTTGTGCTTCTTCGCCGTCGCTGCCACGCCATGCGCGTGCGACTCGCGGACTATCGCGACGATCTGCTCGTCGCTGAATCGGCTCTTCCTCATCAGTCCTCCTTGAGGGTCATCCCTCTACTTAGGACTGGTCCGAAATTCTCGCTACCACCCAGACGAACGAAGCAAGAATGGCGAAGAAAGACGCAAGGGGCCCGACCATTCCGTCACAAATCGGGTATCATGACACAACAGTGATGCGGACTTCCGCACGTTCACGGTGTCAGACTTTCACGCACACCTCATGTTTACCGATCGAACGGTCACGAATGCATTGGAATGGCTGTGAACGTCGAAGAGCGTGTGCAGCATCAGACTGATACCGTACAGAAACTCTCTTCCATCTGACTATAGAGGAGCTATTCTGTACCATTCTATGCGTAATCGTGAGCAGAATGGAAGCATCAAGGAGCTGATTCTCACCATCTGTCGGGCTTGCGAGAGGGCTCCGTTGGGGTTGCGGGCGAAGGTGACAGCAGAATTTCCGGTTTCAAGTTGCCTTGTTCGATCAGCTCCGGTCACGAGACAGGTATCGATTGAGCGTTTCGGGGTCGTACCTGACCGATCGGCCGATTCGGATAGGGATAAGAATGCCATCCTGTTCCAACCGATACAATGTCGTCCGTGAGATATGGAGGAGTTCCAGGACCTGCCGGACACTGAGCAGCGCGGACTCGGTGGTCTGCTCCTCACGTGCGGACCGCGGTGACGAATCGGGAGGGACGCAGGCAGGTGAACGGAGTGCAGAGATGCGTCCAGAGAGGATGTCGGTAACGATGTGCTTGTACAGCATGATGCCAGAGCTGGTGGATTCCAGGAGAAGCTGACGCAGCTCGGCCAGGAGGCCATTCACAACAGCCACATCCACAAGGTCCAGCAGGCTCAGGTCGAGGAGTGCTCCCCGAACCAAGGCAAGATCACGATACTCCGTGGTAGCAAAGGCGAAGGCGGAGACCACATCGCCCACCATGCCAGACAGAACCTGCTGTGCGAGTGCAACCGCATGTTGCTCTCGCTGGGATGGCAACAGGTCGGTGCGCTGCATGATGTCCGTGTATCCATCTTCAGCCTGCACCACCTTCGGATGTGCAAGCAGGGTGTTGATGCGTGGCTCGAAGAGACGACGCATGGGCTCAGCTAGGTCCGGTCGGTTGCTGATGGCGAACAACGCAAGGCCGAGAATGGGAGTCGCTAGCGTGTGGTCCTCGAGACCTATTTGACGCATTCGATTCCGTGACTCCCGGAAGGTGAGACTAGCGCCGTGCGCTAGGAATCGACGCCTGACCTCGGCAGTGTCTACGCTGGCATTCGCCAGTCCCCAGTCAGAGAAGAGGTCGGCTGCGGCCTCGCGTAGGGTGATCTCCGCTGCTGAGGTGATCCGCTCCATCTCGCCAGACAGGTAGGCGATGCGTTGTTCCTCCGTCCGCCCGGAGGCGATCATGGCGGAGTCTTGATCAAGTACTTCCTGGCATACAGCCCAAGCGACAGGGTGGAGCAGGTAGTGGTCGGTGGGTGTCACAACTGCTCCCACGCGGAAACGACGATGTCATGGATCGCGGACTCATCCAGGTCGATATAGTGCTGCTGCAGCATGGTACTGGCTGAGTGGCCGGTCACGAGTCGGATCACGGACTCGGGAATACCGAACCGCACGCTGATGCTCACAAAGGATCTTCGGGCTACGTGCGTTGTGAGCAACTCGCTGCGCTTTTTCAATTCTTCAACACGGTCCCCGGTGCGGTACCGCACGATGGATACGGTCTGGTCCATGTCGATCCGTTCGCCGATCTCCTTGAGATAGGCATTCTGTTTCACGCTGCTTGCGAACTCGAAGATGTGGGATGGGTAGGAAGCGAGGATCTTACGGAGCGGTCGCGTAATGGGGACGATACACTGAGTACTTGTTTTCTGTGAGGTGTACCGGATTAAGCCGTTCTTGAGGTCAATGTGGTGTGGTTCGAGTTTCTGAAGGTCTCCATACCGCATACCGGTATAGCACTGGATCAGAAAGTGGTCACGGGTTCGTGCCAGACGGGGATTGTCGCTCAGGTCCAAAGCGCGGATGGAACGCAGTTCGTCCAATGTAAGTGCAATCGTCTTGCCATTACGGTTATCGCGAAAGAACTGCTCATAGGCAGTGGTCTGGTGATAGCCCTTTTTACGCGCCCATTTCATGAAGGTCTTGAGGGTCTTGATGTAGTTCGAAATCGTAGCATCATAGATCCCACGGCTCGAACCCAGCCAGGTGCAGAAGCTCGTGTAGAAGTCTTCGTTGATGATATCGTAGTCAAGGGGCTTTCGTGCTGCCTTCGACCATTCCACGAGCGCTTTCAAGGTGTTGCGATAGCGCGTGAGAGAATAGTCGCTGGGTCGCTTGGCAGTGATCTGACCGCCAACCGTCCGCAAGGTGTAGGTGTCGATAAACTCCTGAAAGTGCTCCGGCAATCCCTGCGGAGCTTCAGCCTTGCCGTCAGCATCAAGGAAGGATTGAATGCGAGAGCGAAAGTCTGTCAGCATAGCGTCCGACACAAGCCGCGCCTTGTCGTCGAACTGCAAGTCGTGGTAAGCTTCGTCGACGAACGACGTAATGGCGTTCAGTTTACGCCGATGGAGATTCCGGTGGGGGTCGGATGACCGAGGGGTCTGACGAGCATCGTCCCACATCCGTGGTTCAAGAGAAATGCCCGTAGAAAAGCGGAACCGTTTGCCGCGAAGGGCAACGTTCAACATCACGACAGTGCGGGGAGATTTGGGTCGATCCAGGTAGAACGACAGGCGCATGCGAAAACCGTCAGCAGTAGAGGACTTCGACCCAAGATACAAGAACTGCTGACGAAATTGCTGACGATTTTCTGAAACAACGCGAAACCAGGTGATACAACAGCGTCCCGTCCGATTCCTCTAATGCGACCTAAATCAATGACTTAGAGGAAATCTGCACTTCTGGGTGTTTCAGGCAGTTTCAGCGTCTGCGGCCTCGAGAGGACTCGAACCTCCGACCCACGCTTTAGGAAAGCGTCGCTCTGTCCAGCTGAGCTACGAGGCCGTGTGTTAGTTCACGCTTTCGGTGCCGGACAGCAGGTGCCGGTTTCCGGAGGTGCGCTCGGCAAGATGGGAAACGTAGACGGCTACAATGGCGCGGATCTCTTCGAGATCCACCAGCATGTCGCCGCCCATCACCATGGCGCGCTCGATGATCTGCTCAATGTCCTCGTTGCTGAGGAAACCCAGATTGTGATAGGAGAGCAGAAGTCCCCACGCTTCGGGGGAGATGGTGTCGGCCTCCAGACCATGCAGGATCCGGAAGGACTGCCGGTCTGATTGGTCCTGGTCTGCCGCGTCGGCTTCGTTGCCACGCTCCATGATCCAGTTCAGAGCTGCCGAGATCTCGCCATCGGTATAGCCACGGCGGGCAAGCTCCTTGACGTCGATCTTCGCCAACGGCGTACCCTCGGCGCGGGCGCCGATCACGTAGGCGATGATCTCCATGATGCGTTCGACGGTGTACCGATCGTTCATAGGCTGCTAAGATACCGATTCTCGAGTTCGTGCATGCGTTGCCGCTGCGCATCGGTGGCGTCGTCGTACCCGGCGATGTGCAACGCCCCGTGGACGGCTAATCGGCACAATTCGTTTGTCAGCGTTACCCCGAATCGCTCGGCATTCTTCCTCGCCGTGTCCACCGAGATGTAGATCTCGGCTTCGATAGGGGGCTCGTCCGTGAGCGGAAACGTGATCACGTCGGTCGTGGTCCCGTCGTTGAACCACTCCTTGTGCAGCTTCTTGATCCGCTGGTCGTCTACCAGCACAATGTCGATCACGCCGTGCTTCACACCTTCCTTGAGAAGAGCTGTACGAGCCCCCTTCAAGATCAGGTCCTTGCCGCGGTAGCGCGACCCGGATGCGTTGGTCAAAGACAGTCGTAGCATAGCGTTTAGCGGCTAGCGATTAGCGTATAGCGTTTAGCGGTTAGTGCTTAGCGGTTAGGGCTTAGCGTTTAGCGTTTAGCGTTCAGCGTTTAGTCTCTATTGGTTGGACACTAACGGCTAGACGCCAGACGCCAGACGCTAGACGCTAGACGCTAGACGCTACGAAAGAACGATCGCTTCAGCCAACGACAGCTGCATGGCGGCCATCAGCAGGGCAGGGTCGATCTCGGTGAGGTCCTTGCCGATCAGCGATGCGCGGATGTTGCCGAATTGGGAACACGTGCAGGTTCTGCCCACCACAAGGCTGCTGAAGCGGTCCTGCTGCTTGGCAATGAACATCACTTCGTCGGGCTCGATACACAAGTAGGCGCTCACGTCGTGCAACTCCACGTAGCCCTGATAGGTCTGGGCCGAAACGATGGTCGAGGGCTGTTCGTTGCCCAGGTCCGCCACCGAAATGGTAAGGGCCAGCACGCGGTTCGTGGCGTCGTCGCGGAGGTTCCAGAACCAGGTACGGTCGTCCGGACGCTCCGAAGCGCCCAGGACCGTCTCAATGGCGGCAATGTCCTGCGGGGTCAAGGTCATGCCGCAAAATACGAACCTTCCGTATCCGTACATTGCCGTTCTATGAATCCACGATTCCTCGCATTGCTCGGAATGACGCTCCTGCTGATGGGGGCGACCTCGACGGTGTCCGTTGCACAGAAGTTATTGATCCCCATGGACTTGAGTCAGACCAATCACCTCAAGGCCTATGGGATCACGTTCATGGCGCTGACCAAGGATCTGCCGGTGGACTGGCTGCTGAACTACCGCGGCGGGTCGTTCATGATGGACGCCAACAGCGAGATCGCCACCGAGTGCCGCATTCGCGGAGTGATGTTCGAAGAGATCGGCGGCGCTCCGGCCGCAGCCATCTACTCCCAGGTACAGGCCGAAGGTTCCAACACCGAAGTCGTCCGCCTCGAAAAAGCTCCCCGCATCGCCGTCTATGCCCCTCCGGGTTTCCGCCCGTGGGACGACGCCGTAACGATGGCCATGGAGTATGCCGAGGTCAAATACGAGAAACTCTGGGACGAAGAGGTCCTGCAAGGCAAGCTCTCGGAATACGACTGGCTGCACCTGCACCATGAAGACTTTACGGGACAGTACGGCAAGTTCTTTGCCTCGGCGTCGGGTCAGGCCTGGTACATCCAGCAGGTCTCCCTGCTCGAAAGCACTGCGCGCAAGCTGGGCTTTGGCAAGGTGAGCGACCTGAAGCATGCCGTGGTGGAGCGCATTCGCGACTTTGTGGCGGCAGGGGGCTTTATGTTCGCCATGTGCAGCGCTACGGATACGTACGACATTGCCCTGGCTACCACACAAACGGATATCGCCGACGCCGTCTTTGATGGCGACCCGTTCGATCCCGAAGCCAACAACAAGCTGGACTTCTCCCGATGCTTTGCCTTTGAGGAGTTCCAGGTGTCGCTGAATCCGTACGAGTATGAATACTCGAACATTGACGTGGATGTGAACCAGGTGCTGGCCACTGAGGCCAGCGACTACTTTACGCTGTTCGATTTCTCAGCCAAGTACGATCCGGTGCCCACGATGCTTACGCAATGCCATGTGAACGTGGTGCGCGGATTTCTCGGACAGACCACCGGCTTCCGGAAATCCGTGATCAAGAAGTCCGTGACCGTGCTGGCTGAACGCGACGGTACCGACCAGGTACGCTACATTCACGGCAACGTGGGTCGCGGCACCTTTACCTGGTACGCCGGCCACGACCCCGAAGACTACCGCCACGCCGTGGGCGATCCGCCCACCGACCTGAATCTACACCCCACCTCGCCGGGATACCGCCTGATCCTGAACAACATCCTCTTCCCGGCCGCAAAAAAAAAGAAGCAGAAGACCTAAACGATCCGCTGAACGCGGTGCCAGGATATTAATGCACTCATGCACGAATGCACGAATGCACTCATGTGCGAATGCACTCATGTGCTAATGTGCGAATGCACTGATGCGCTCATTGGTCAATGGTCGGAGCCGCTGGGAGTCGAGAGCCGATGTGCTCCTTTGGAAACAACGGGTAGCTCTTGCAGATCGGCATGGTTGAGGATCTCGGTGTAGCCGTCCTCTTCGACGCCGGTGGTGACCCTGCGACGCTCATAGGTGTGCGGCGCGGTCTTTACGTACACCCACGTGGCACCGTCGGCGGTAACGATCGCTTCCGAGGCAACGGCAGTGCGGACCGAGTCCTCGATATGGATGGACGCGGTGACGGTGGTACCGGGACGTAAGGTTGGATCGGCCACATCAAGATGTCCATGCACGTCCACGGTGCGGTCGCTCTTGATCTTGGTGCCCACAAGGTGCACATGGCCGTCGCGGGGTTGGTTCTCGCCACTGATCCGTACGGACATGGACTGACCTTCGCGCACACGGGCGGCGTCGCTCTCGAACACGGCCAGCTCGACGTGCAGGTGCGTGGGATCCACCAGCTCCAGCAGCTTGCCATTGGGCTCCACGGCCGATCCGGTGTTCACATACACTTGCGTCACATAGCCGTTGAACGGCGCTGTGAGCGTGATGCGTCGAGACAGATTCTCGGCGGTCAGTTTTGCCGCGTCGATGCCGATCATGGCCAGTTGTTCAGCCAGGGCGCGTTTGCGAACGCGCATCACCCTGGCATCGGACTCGGCCTTTTCCAGGTGACGCCGCGCATTCACGTTGTCGGTTGCCAGATCCTGCTGTCGGGCCAGTTCCTGCTCGGCATACGTGAGTTCGGCCGACACGGTCAGATACTCCTGCTGCATGGTGATGAATTCGGCATCTTCGAGCACGATCAGGGTAGCCCCTTGCCGAACCTGTGTTCCGGGCAGAATGGTGGTCTTTACCACGCGTCCACCGAAGGGCGCGGTGATGCTCATCAGATATTGCGGCGGCACTTCGAGGATGCCATTTACACGGATCGAAGCGCCCATCATCAGTTGGGTGGTTGGTCGCACCCGAAGATCGATCGCCGTTTCCTGATCCGCCGTCAGCGTGATGGCGGTGGAAGGGGGCTCGGTGGCCGGCTGGTCGTTGCTGCTGGTACAAGCCGCGGCCCCAAGCACCAGCATCAGAGCGGCGAGCGGTCGGAAGTGAAGGGTGTTCATGATCATTCTTTCGTGAGCTGTTCAAGGGTGATCACCACATCGTTGTGGCGAAGGAGGGCATCGAGACGGTTCACGCGGATCTCTACCGCGGTCTCGATGGCTTGCTGGTATTGCGACCAGCCGATCTCGCCGGCGTCGTAGGCGCGCTCGGCATGGTCTACCAGCAGTCGTACCTGTTCGGCGGATGGACCATCATAATGGTCCATCGTCCGCTCCAGGGTCTCGAGCTCTCGTTCGAGTTGTTCGGACCGTCGCTGCAGGGCATCAAGGTCTGCCGTGGTGCTGGCCGACGTGATCGAGTGTTCGAGTTCGGCTTGCTGCGCACGCGCGCGCGTGGGACCGAACCAGAGCGGCAGGTTGAGGCCGACACCGAAGTATTGGAATCGGTTGCCGGACGTGGCGTCGCCACCACCTGACAGCGGCACACCGATCATGGTCTGGTTGGTGTACATCAGATTGATCTCCGGCCACCAGGCCGACGCGGCATAATCCGATCGTTCTTCGGCCACACGGATCCGTTGTTCAGCTTCGGCGGTGATCACGGGCGCGAGCGCAGCGCGGGGTGGACGGTTGCGGCGAACAAGCGACGTGTCGGCAATGGTCACGGCACTATCGCGACACAGGATGCGGAGCTCCGTCTCGGCACTGTGCAGCTGCGTTTGTACCGTTAGTCGGCGAACGCCGATCTCTGAGCGCTGACTTTGAGCCGTGAGTACGGTGACCGTGGGAACGGCACCGGCGCGTTGTCCGCGCTCGGAAGCGCGCACGGCACGGCTCAGAACGCTGTCTAGTCTGTCCAGCAGGCGCAGCATCTCGCGAGCGTACGCGATGCGGTCAAAGGCCTGTTCGACACGCATCAGCACATTTCGCTGCACCAGCGCTTCCTGCGTGCGCGCATGGTCCCACTCCGAGCCGGCCAGGGACGCCGAAGCTGCCAGCCGCGTGGGGAAGGGAATGGACTGTTCGATGGCCAGAGCGTTGTCGAAGGCATCGGCATTGTACTGTCCACCCGTCCACATCACGCGCGTGGGTCCAAGATCTACCGCAGCCCCCTTCAACACATCGGCCTGTTGCGTGCGGTTGCGGGCCTGCTCGATGGAGATGTTGCGCTGCAACACCAGCGAGCGGATAGCCTCGCGGCTGAGCGCTGTGGGCTGCTGGCCAACGGCGGGAACGACACTGGTCAGAAACAGCAGCAGAACAAGGGACACAACGGACGTTCCGGTGTGCACCATGCGTCGCGTGGCCTTCATCCGCCTCTTGACCACAAAGTACAAGGCCGGAAGTACCACGAGCGTAAGCAGCGTGGAAGAGATCAGTCCACCGATCACCACCGTGGCCAGTGGACGTTGCACCTCGGCTCCGTCGCTGGTACTGATGGCCATGGGCAGAAAGCCAAGCGATGCCACCAGGGCCGTCATGGCAACCGGACGCAGACGGTCGTTGGTGCCGCGCAGCACCGTGCGCAGCGGACCCAGGTCTTCGTGTTTGATGAAGGCCGCCATCAGCACGATACCATTGAGCACGGCCACGCCGAACAGCGCGATAAAGCCCACACCGGCGGAGATACTAAAGGGCAGGCCGCGCAGCGCAAGGGCGGCAACGCCGCCGATGGCCGACAGGGGAATGGCCGTGAACACGAGGAGCGTTTCGGCGATGCGACCGAAGGTCATGTACAACAGGAACAGGATCAGCAGCAGAGCCGCCGGGACGGCGATCATCAGGCGATTGGTGGCGGCCTGGAGATTCTCGAACTGTCCGCCATACGTGATCTCGTATCCCGGCGGCATGGGAACCTCGCGTGAGATACGCGCGTGGATCTCGTCCACCAGACTCTGCACATCGCGGTCGCGCACGTTCAGTCCCACGTAGATGCGGCGGCGTCCTTCTTCGCGCTGGATCTGGTTGGGCCCTTCGAGGAGATCGATGCTGGCTACCTGTGGCAGCGGCACCAGGCGTCCGTCGTGCGTGGGCACGCTCAAGCGCTCGAGCGTGGTGATGCTGGTGCGGTCGCTCGGATCGAGCCGGACCACCACATCGAATCGGCGTTCCTGTTCGTAGAGCGATCCGGCGGCCTCGCCGGCAAAGGCGGCGCGGACCGTGGTGTTCACGTCTTCGACGTTCACTCCCATCAGAGCAGCGGCGCGGCGGTCTACGCGGACCACGATCTGCGGGAGCCCGTCGACGGGCTCTTCATAGATATCAGCAGCGCCGTCCACCGAAGCAACAATGGCACCGATCTTCCGGGACAGGCGAACGAGTGTCGAGAGATCGTCGCCAAACACCTTGATCACCACGTCCTGCCGGGCTCCCGTCATCAGTTCATTAAAGCGCATCTGGATCGGTTGCTGAAAGCCGAACTCCACGCCGGGGATGGCTTCGAGGGCCTGCTGCATCTTGTCGGCCAGTTCTTCGCGCGATGATGCCGACGTCCACTCCGAGCGCGGCTTGAGGATCACCATCAGGTCGCACGCCTCGATGGGCATGGGGTCCAGCGGGATCTCGGTGGTACCGATCTTGCCCACGCATTCCTTGACCTCGGGGAACTGATCGAGCAGGATGCGTGAAGCTTGCTGGGTAACCTTGATCGACTCGTTGAGCGATGATCCGGTCTTCAGTCGCGTCTCCACGGCAAAGTCGCCCTCGCTGAGCGAGGGAATGAACTCGGCCCCCATGAAGAAGAACGCCGCGGCTGACAGCACCAGGCCGGCCGCCGAGAGCGAGATCAGACTGGCCGGATGCCGCAGCGCAAAGTGGCGCACCGGCGTGTACTGGCGATGCATGAATCGCATGATCCGATCGGCGAGGGTGACGGTGTTCTGCTTGACATTCCTGAGCAGCAGCGCACTCATCATCGGCACGTAGGTGGTAGAAAGCAGGAACGCACCCAGGATGGCGAACATCACGGTCTGCGCCATCGGCTTGAACATTTTGCCCTCGATGCCTACCAGCGTCAGGATCGGCACATAGACGATCAGGATGATGAACTCGCCGAATGCCGCACTGCGGCGGATCTCCACGGCAGCATGTTCGATCACGTTGCGCGTGGCGCCGGTCGGAGCCCCTTTCAACCCTTGACCGGAAAGCCGGTGCAAGACATGCTCCACGATGATCACGGCACCATCGACGATCAGACCGAAGTCGATCGCGCCGAGCGACATCAGGTTGCCGCTGACGCCGAAGGTGCGCATCATGCCGATAGCAAAGAGCATGGACAACGGGATCACCGATGCCACGATAAAGCCGGCGCGCAGGTTGCCCAGCATCAGCACCAGCACGAAGATCACGATCAGCGCGCCTTCGATCAGGTTGGTAGCTACGGTGCGGATCGTGCGGTCCACCAGGTGACTCCGATCCAGGTAGGGGGCTACGGTGATGCCCTCGGGCAGCGTACGTTCGATCTCGGCGATGCGCTTCTTGACGTTGTCGATCACCTGCGAGGAATTCGCCCCCTTCAACATGTAGACGATCCCGCCCACAGATTCGCCGGCGTCGTTGTGCGTAAGCGCGCCGTAGCGAACGGCCGATCCGTTGCGGACCGTAGCCACGTCCTTGACCAGGATCGGCAGACCGGCCTCGGTCTGGCCAACGATGATGTTGGCAATGTCGTCCAGCGTGGTGGCAATGCCTTCCGTGCGGATGTAGGCTACGTTGGGACCACGTTCGATGTAGGCACCGCCGGAGTTGCCGTTGTTGCGTTCCACGTGTTCGAGCACGTCCGAGATGGACAAGCCGAAGGAGCGCAGGCGTTCCGGGGTGACAGCGATCTCGACCTGACGGAGGAAGCCGCCGAAGGAAGCAACATCGGCCACGCCTTCGGTGCCCAGCAGGCGGCGGCGCACCATCCAGTCGTGGATCGTACGTAGCTCCATGGCATCGTAGCGTTGATCGAGCCCCTTTGCAACTTCCAGCCGATATTGAAAGATCTCGCCCAGGCCCGTGGTGATAGGCATCATCATGGGTGTACCGGCACCTGGCGGGATCACTTCGGCGGCTTCGGAAAGGCGTTGGTCTACCTGGGCGCGGGCCCAGTAGACGTCCACATCGTCTTCGAAGACCAGCGTTACCACGCTCAGGCCGAAGCGCGAAATGGAACGCCGCTCCACGATGCCTGCAATGGTGGCCATCGTTTGTTCGACGGGTATGGTGATCAGGCGCTCCACTTCCTGCGGAGCGAGCGCCGGCGTGAGCGTGACCACCTGCACTTGATTGTTGGTGATATCCGGAACCGCATCGATCGGCAGGCTGCGGAAGGAGACCACGCCCCAGATGATCAGGGCAAGGACGCCGATACCGATGATGAGCGGATTCCGGATCGAGAATCCGATGATCCGAGAGAACATGAACGAACCCCTATGGTGGTGAAAAACTGACGCGGAAACGTCAGCTCACACGCGGGGGCTGGAAGATGCCGTTCGCCCTGGTACAGGGCTGTCCGCTGGACGGCTCTACCGTGATGGTGTGAACCACCTGTACCGTCAGGGTAAGGGGCTCATCGGGTGTGGGGACCACCGAGAGGTGGCCGTGGCAGGCCGAATCTCCGTGAAAGGGGAGCGAAGCGTGGTCGCCATCGGCATGACTGCGCTCGCCAAAGTGCGAGACCAGATACTCGAAGAACGTAAGATCTTGTTCTCCATGCACTTGCACGTGATGCTCGTAATGGCTCAGGATAGCCGGCAACTTCTGCAGTTCGTGCAGAGCCGGACCAAAGGCGATCAACAAGGCCGCCAGGGAGATCATGAGGTTTCGGAGCATCAGGGGTGCAATATACTGTGGAGAACCTTCCACAAGCATGAACATCAATTAATTGGCTATCCACGCTAAGCTCCCGATTTTCGCCACGTTACATGCGTACGTGGAACCCCTTCACCCTGTTGGTAAGCGGCACCGCTGCGCGCCGTTCCTTGACAGTCTTGATCACACTTCTCAGTGGTCTGATCAGCGCCTGTTCGTCGGAAACGACGGACCGTTCGCCATCAGACACGTTCTGTTATAACGAGCCTGATGGAATTGGCAGTCTGGATCCCGCTCTGGCTTCGTACCAATCGGCGGTGTGGGCCACCGGCCACCTGTTCACAGGTCTGGTCGAGCTGGACTCGGCTCTGCAGGTTGCTCCGGGGATCGCACGATCCTGGGAGGTTGATGACAAGGGGCTGGTGTGGACGTTCCACCTGCGGAGCGACGTGTGGTTCCACGAGGATCCCTGCTTCGGTTCCCAGCGTTCGCGGCGCGTAACGGCGCACGACGTGCAGTACAGTCTGGAACGCATCTGCGATGCCCGCACCAAGTCTACCGGCCTCTGGGCTTTCCGCACGCGTATCGAGGGCGCACAAGACTTCCACGACGCTACACGAGAGCAGCGAGCCACGAGCCACGAGCCACGAGCAACGAGCCACATCTCTGGCATCAACGCCCTGAACGACACCACGCTGACGATCCGGTTGACGCAACCCTTCGCCCCCTTCCTGGTGGTATTGACCATGCCCTACGGCTACGTGGTACCACGTGAAGCGGTCGAAACCTATGGTGCCGACTTCGGACAACATCCGATCGGTACCGGTCCGTTCGCCTTCGATCACTGGACGCAGGATGTGGAGCTTGTACTCAAGCGCCACGCTCGCTTTCACAAGATCGATACCACTGGCCGGCGACTTCCGTATCTGAACGCGGTGCGGATCACGTTCCTGCGCGATGTGAAGAACGAGTTTCTCGAGTTCACTCGCGGTACCTATGACGTGGTCACGTCCATCGATCCGAGTTTTGCTCCGTCGGTGTATGAGATCGGTGGAGGACTCAAAGAGCCCTACACACGATTCCATCTGCATCGTGCCGCAGCGCAGTCCGTGGAATACTACGGCATCCTGTTGGACACCTCGTTCGCCGCAGCCAAGGCCGTCCCGCTGGCAACACAGCGCTTGCTGCGTCAGGCACTGAACTATGCCATCGATCGCCATCGGATCGTGACCTACGTTCTGTACGGCCGCGGCATTCCCGCCCATCATGGCGTGCTTCCTCCGTCGATGCCGGGCTTCGATTCCACGATCGTGGGCTACCGCTACGATCCCGATCGTGCCCGAGAGCTGCTGGCCCAGGCCGGCTTCCCGAACGGCAAGGGATGTCCACCGCTGCTCCTGCAGCTGGGCAACAACCCTCGTACGGCCAGCGTGGCCGAAGCCATTCAGCAGCAGTGGCGCGAGATCGGCATTCACGTCGAACTGCGTCAGGTGGACTTCCCGCAGCACCTGGCCATGGTGCGCAACGGAGACCTGGCCATGTGGCGCACCAGCTGGATCGGCGATTACCCCGATCCCGAGAATTTTCTGGCGTTATTCGTGACGTCCAATCGCGCGCCGAACGGACCGAACACGACGCAGATCTCGGACCCGGAACTGGATCAATGGTACAGCGAGGCGCTGTCGCCCAAGCTATCCTTTGCCGAACGTTCCGACCGATATCACCGCATGGAGCGGCGGATCATCGAAGAGGCTCCATGGATCTTTTTGTACCACGATGTACTCGTACGGCTCACCCAGCCTACGATCCACGGATTCCACCTGGATGGTTCCGGCAGACTGCTGCTAGAACGTGTGACCAAGACGTCGTCCAATGAACGGACACAGACTTCGAACACTGATGGCTCGGATACATGACTGTTAGAACTGCACTTCTCCTGATCCTGATGCTGGTGGCCTTCACCGCAGCCCCCTTCACCGCCGATGCGGCCAAGGGTGCTTCGACGGCGACCCCGGCATCGAAGGAAACCGTGGAAAAGACCCTCAAGGAAGCCACCGAACGCGTGCAACGTCTCCCTGGGCGACGTCGGCAAGGGGCTAACCAGGCGCTCAACCTGATGCGCACCCAATCGCCGGAGCTGTGCCGCCTGACCGGCATGGAGTTCGCTGCCGACACGATGATCCAGAGTGAAGCGGCTGCCCAGATCGAAGCCGATGGCGAGGATCTGACCGAAGAGATCGGCGATGTGCTGGTGGACACGCCCGAGCTGGATGAGAACGGGAACGTGATCGGCGATGAAGGCGAGGACCCGGAAGAGCTGGCGTTGGAGAATCCCGAGGAGCAACCCATTGATATCGGCACGTTCAAGTCGCTCTGGCTGAATTACGTTGATGCCGACGGCGACGACATGACGGCGGCCGGGGTGGAGAAGCAGCAGCTGATGAACGTGATCCTGGACTGGCTGGGTACCAAGTACCGCTTTGGCGGTTCGGCACGCACCGGTATCGATTGTTCGGCCTTTACCCGCATGCTCTATGCTTCCACGGCCGAGATCGAGCTGCCGCGTACGGCGGCTACGCAGTACGACGTGGGGCAGCGCATCAAGGATGTTGCCGAACTGCAGTTCGGCGATCTGGTGTTCTTCAAGACGCGCCGCTATGCCCGCATCACGCACGTGGGCATGTACCTGGGCGACAACCTGTTCGCCCACGCTTCGTCGCGCTACGGCGTTACGATCTCATCGCTCGAGTCCGACTATTATTCGCGCCGGTTCGAAGGTGGCAGCCGCCTTACCGATCGCGACATGTCGCAGCTAGAGTCCGCTGCGGCCACCGTTGGGCACTGACGGGTAACGAGCACAGAGGTAGATGTTTTGTAGATTCATCGCAACCACGAGAGGTTTGCGATGCGAACGATCCTACTCCTTTGGTTCAATGTCTTCCTAGCGGCATCAGCTGCCGCAACGGACCTGGGCACACGATTCGAGTTCTCGATCCCGCCGAACTTCAGGCCGTCACCGCAGGAGACCCGAAGTCGTCTGCGCTCAGCTGACAGCGACTCCTCAGATCTCAGCAATACCAAGCCCCTTGGCTCAAGTCGCAAGAGTGTACGGATCGGGTTGACCATCACCGGATTCCAGCCGTGCACCGTTTCCATAACCGCTGGTGAGCTGCTTGATACTACGGTAGAGGTGCCGGCCGAGTCGACGGTCGAGATCCTTCTGCCGGAGCAACTAGAGACCGTTGATGCTGCAACACATCTCCAGACGCCGATCAGGGTGGCGTCGACCGAAGAGATTCGACTACTGGTGGTCTCGCATCGCTTTCAGACAACGGAAGCCTTTTCCGTTCTGCCTGCCGAAATGTATGGCACCAGATACGTTCTTGCGTCCTACGATCGCCTTGGGCCCGACTTGATGTCGCAAGCGTCGATCACCACCATCGATCAGCCTGCGCAGGTGATGATCGTCAAGGATGATGCGATACTGCAGGAACTGGCGATCCCACCACACTCATCGTACCTGCTGGAGGCAACTGCAAGCATCAACGATCTCACAGGAGTCGAGATCAGGAGTTCAGCTCCGGTGTCTGTGATCACGGGTCACCGCTGTGCCTATGTTCCCGCGAAGGTAGAAGCCTGCAATGTGTTGCTGGAACACCTGCCGCCGGTGAATACACTTGGCCGGGCCTACGTGATCCCGATCCGTCCGGACCTCGCACCCATGCGATGTCGGTTGATCGCTGCCGGCCAAGAGGTGCGGGTCACCGTGGGTGACGCATCATATGTGATCAAGCCCGGTAGCTTCGAGGAGATCGCCGTTTCGACGGCTCCGCTGCTTGCGGTGGGAGATGTGCCGTTCCTCGTGGCATTGTATACACAGGGCTTCAAAAGCAGCCGGCCGGAGGATTCACTGCAGTTGCCGGATCCCAGCATGGTGATCGTACCACCGGTAGGCGCGGGTCGCCCTCGATCCACCCTATCCATCACCAATCCTTTCAAGGCAAACTATCAAGTGGCCATCATGGGTTCTGTTGATGCGTTAACGGGTCTCGCGGTGAACGGGATACCGGCGCAGGAGAGCGTGCGTCTTGTTGGCAACGGATGGGGACTGGTTACGACGTGGGCGGAACCGGGACGGCTTGATCTTCGTGCCGATGGGCCCGTGACGGCTGTCGTATGGTCTACAGGAGTCGATGTGGACTCTTACGATGGCTATGCCTTTACCGTTGGATGGTAAAGGGTCATCACCACACCATTCGTAAAGGTCTTTGACTCGGCAATCACCAGCTCGACTTCTGGCGGTTGGTCCCCAAAGAGTAGTGGTCCATCGCCAAGGATCACGGGCATGGTGTAGACCTCTACTTCGTCGATGAGCCCCTTACCCAGGAACTGAGCAGCCACATCTCCGCCGCCCACGATCCAGATGTCCTGATCGGTCTGGTGCTTGAGCTCCGTGATCAGTTGTGTGAGGTCGGCATCGTAGGTGCGAATGGGTGCGTCAAAGTCCGGAAGGGGGCGATGGGTGAGCACCACGCCCGGGATGCTTCCGTAGGGCCATGAGCCGTAGGCGTGTACGAAATCGAAGCTCTTGCGACCCATCACCACTACGCCAACGTTGCGGATGAACTCGTGAAATCCGAGCTCTTCCGCTGCATATGGATTCAGCCAGTCCACCTTGTGATCGGCATCTGCAATGCGGCCATCCAGTGAGGCGGCAACGTAGTACACCACGCGCATCACGACTCCCGGGATCGACGTTTGGAACGTCCGCCAGACTTCTTGGCCGCGGTCTTGGTGCCTTGTGCCTTGGCGCTTGGCGCCTTGGTGCCTGGTGCCTTGGTGCCTGGTGCCTTGGTGTCCTGTGCCTTTGCGCCCTGCTTCTTGCGTTTGGTGCCGGTTGCCGGGGCCTCCTGCGGCGCGGACCGCTTACGGCCACCCTGCGTTCTTCCACGCCGATCCCCTCGCTGCTCGCTACGTTGCTCGCCTCGCTGTTCGCTACCGGCAGCGCGTTCCTCGGGCACGAGCCCGAGATCGATCTGACGTTTCTCTACATCGGCACGGGCGATCTTCACGGTCAGCTCAGTGCCGAACTGCAAGACGCGTCTCGTGCGTCGGCCCACCAGGCGGAAACGCGACTCATCGAAGAGATAGTAATCGTCGCCCAGATCCTTGATATGCAGCAGGCCTTCAACGTTCAGTCCACGCAGCATCACGAACAGACCGAACGATGTAACGCCATTCACGTAACCGATAAAGGTCTCGCCAACGTGTTCGCGGGCAAGAATGGTCTGTGCCAGTTTGACCGATGCGCGCTCGGCATCCACCGCGGCACGTTCGGTAACGGAGGTATGGTCGCTGACGTCGGCCGCCTTGCCGTAGAGCTCCTTCCAGCGTTTTGCCGACGGAGCCCCCTTCGCGTATTCTTTGAGTGCGCGATGTACGAAGAGATCCGGATAGCGGCGGATCGGCGACGTAAAGTGGGCATAGGCCGGGAATCCCAGACCGAAGTGTCCCGCATTGGTTTCCGCGTACACGGCCTTGCTTTGCGACCGCAGAAAGAGCGTGTGCACGACCTGCTTTTCGGGGCGGTCGGCCACTTCAGAGAGGATGGCGTTGATCTGTTGCGGGGTCAGCTTGCCACTCGGAGCATTCACACCCATAGCGCGAACCACATCAACGGCGGTCTTGATCTTATCCTGATCCGGCGGCTCGTGAATGCGGTACACCAGTGGTGGGGTATCCTTGGTCTTCCACTGCTTTTTGAGTTCGATCAAGTGCTCCGCAACAGCCTGGTTGGCAGCCAGCATGCATTCTTCGACCAACGATGTTGCATCCGTCCGCGTTTTGACCACCGAGCCGATGGGCATCTTGTTCTCGTCCAGAAGGAACTTGATCTCTTGGGTCTCGAAATCGATCCCGCCGGTCTTCATGCGCTTTTGATACAGTGAGCGGGCCAGGGCATGCAGGTCCATCACCAGCGGTTTGTGCTCGTGGTTAGCCCCCTCGATGATCTTCTGGACCTGATCATACGTAAAGCGCTGCTTGCTCTTGATCACCGTCTCTTCGATACGATGGCGTTTGCGGACGCCGGCCTTGGTGAACTCCATGAAGACCGAGAAGGCAAAGCGTGGCTTGTTCGGGACCAGCGAGCAGACATCGTTGGAGAGATGCTCTGGAAGCATGGGTACTACGCGGTCCACCAAGTAGGTGCTGTTACCGCGGCGGAGGGCTTCGGTATCCAGTGCGGTGTCCGGAAGCACGTAGTGGGACACGTCGGCGATGTGCACGCCGAGCTCGACGTTGCCATTCTTGAGTTTGCGGAGCGACAAGGCGTCGTCGAAGTCGCGCGCATCATCCGGGTCGATCGTGATGATCAGTTCTTCGCGCAGATCGGTGCGTCCGGCCGGGATCTTGTTGGAAGGGGGCTTGCCGAGCGCCGCTTCGGCTTCGACGGCCTTCGGGAACTCGACGGGCAGGCCGAACTCGCGGATGATGGCGTTGAACTCCACGATCGCTCGACCGGATTGACCGAGGACCTCGGTGACTTCGGCTTCGGGTGAGGCATTGGCGTGCTCCCAGCGCACGAACCGGGCGGCGACCTTGTCCCCGGGCTTGGCACCGTTCAAGCGCTTTTCGGATACGAGGAAGTCGACGTAGTACTTGCTCTCGTCGGGGATCAGATAGAAGAAGCTGCCGTCGTACTCGATGGTCCCGGCGATCGGGTGGGGGGAGCGTTCGACGATCGCCACCACCTCGCCACGTACCTTCTTTCCGTCGCGAAGAGCATGTGGTTTTACCGTGACCACGTCTCCGTCCAGCGCCGTATTCAGGTGTTGGCGCCGAATGTGGATCGTGGGGATGTCGGCATCGCCTGTTTCGACCGTTGCGCTTTCGTGATAGAGGGAGAGTGTGCCGGTGAAGCCGGCCGACTCACGCTGGCCGATGGAGTAGCGTCTGCGGCTATGCCGATTGATCAGGCCTTCTTCGGCCATCTTGGTCAGGACGTCCCGCAGGTATTCGTATTCATCGGTCCCGGATCGGATGCGCAACCGTTTGGAAATGTCCAGCATCTGCATCGGCGCAGCGCTGCGTTTCAGGATCTCGAGAATATCCTCGCGGAGCGAGGTCAGGTCATGAAGTTTGGGCATGTACAAAGGTAGGGTCTAACCCCCTGCCCGTGACCTACGCCGGCGTTTCTTCTTACCCCAGTTCTGGGGGTTGTTGAGGATGTACTGCACAATGCGGTGAATGCTTCCGCGGACGATGCGAACATGGAAGCCACGATGCCAGATCTTGCGGCCCCGCAGTGCCGGAATCGATTTCCAGACTTCCTTTGTACAGCATGACTTCAATTGTGACATCACCGACCAGCACGTACGACTCTGTGTCTGGCCGAACACTCTTTGAGACGAAGGAGCATTTGACCGGCTATCTGACTCTTCGTGAAGGATGGTGAATAACACGTGTACATGATCGGGCATCACAACATGGGCATGTATCCTGATGTACGAAAGCTCGCCCATGGCCACGATCTGTTTGTTTACGATCAGACCAGCATCAGAAAGGCGCATACGGCCGTTTACAATCTTTCCGAGCAGATGCTCTCGCTGGGAAATATTGAATGTGACAAAGAGCGTCGTGCCTGGTCCATAATGATGGAATCGATTGCGGACACTCTTTCGATTGGGATATTGACGGATCATTCATTCACGTGCGGATATCACGCTGCGGTGTGACACATCCCTCGCACGCCATCCGCCTCACGGGCACGCCTCGCGGGCACGCCTCACGGGCACGCCTCACGCCTCACGGGCACGCCAATGGCGTGTCCCTCTCGGGCATTCTCGGACTCTCGGGCATCCGCTATTGGCGCGGCGCCTGCGCCATTATCCCAAAGCAACATCCAAAATCATCATCACGATGAAGCCGCCGATGAAGCCCAGCGTAGCCACATCGGTGAATCGATCCTGCTGTGTTTCGGGTACCACTTCTTCGATCACCACATAGATCATGGCGCCGGCGGCGAAGGCTAGGGCGTAGGGGAGTACTGGTTGCATCCAGAGCACGGCGGCAGCACCGATCACACCGGCAATGGGTTCGACGATGGCCGAGAGCTGGCCGTACCAGAAGCTGCGACGTCGGCTAACGCCTTGGCGTCGCAAGGGGAACGACACGGCGATGCCCTCAGGAAAATTCTGCAGGCCGATGCCGATCGCCAAGGCAACTGCGCCGCCAATCGTGGCTTCCGGGATGCCGGCGGCAACGCCACCAAACAACACGCCTACGGCCAGACCCTCCGGAATGTTGTGCAGCGTAATGGCCAGGATCAACAGCGTTGTCCGACGCCACTGCGTTTGGACGCCCTCGCCTTGCTTGGGATCGAAATTGATGTGCAGGTGAGGAACGAACTGGTCCAGCATATAAATGAATAGTGCCCCAGCACCAAATCCGATGGCCGGAGGCAGCCAACCCGGCAGCCCCATGCTTTCCGACATCTCGATGGAAGGGGCTAGCAGGGACCAATACGATGCAGCGATCATCACGCCACCAGTGAACCCCAACATGCCATCCAGCCATGACCGCGAGAGGTTCTTGAACAGAAAGACGAGCGATGCTCCCGCTGCCGTGACCAACCACGTAAACGTCGTGGCAATAAGCGCACCCAGGATCGGATCCGTTTGTTCGAAAAAGGAGAGGATGGAGTCCATAGCGTCTAGCGCCTAGCGTCTAGCGATTAGTGAGCAGCAACAGCCAACAGCAACAGCAACAGCAACAGCAACAGCGAACAGCTCTACGAGCCCCGTTCCACAAAGATGATCTTGCAGACATCGTTCGACAGGTCGACCCTGGTACGCTGAACATGCACGGTGATGGTGTGAGTGCGGTCGTCTCGTTTGGTGATGCGGAGTGCTGCGCCAAGTCTGATCCCGTGTTCCTTCAGAAAGCGAAGCGTAGTCGAGTCTTCGCTGCCTACGCGACGCACGGTAACGGTCTCGCCTTCGTTGGCGTCAGCGAGACGCTCTCTCGACACCGGTGGGAGGCGACCATCCTTGGTGGGGATCGGATCACCGTGAGGGTCATACAAGGGATCACCCAACATCTTCGCGATGCGGTCTTCGAATTCCTCGCTGATGTGGTGCTCCAGCCGCTCGGCTTCGTCGTGCACCTGGTCCCACTCATAGCCAAGAGCTTCCGCCAGGTACGTTTCGATCAAGCGATGATGCCGCAAGACTTCGAGCGCGATCTTGCGTCCGGCATGCGTCAGGGTCACGCCACGGTAAGAGACATATTCCACCAGCTTCAGTTCTGCCAGTTTCTTCAGCATGCCGGTCACCGAGGCGGGGTTCACACTGAGGCGCTCAGCGATCTCGGATGTGGAAGCGCTCTCGCCATGACCGATCTGGAAGATCGCCTTGAGATAGTCTTCCATGTTCTGGGACAGGTTCATCGGTAGGCCAGGTGAAAGGTCAGTGAAACGGTGCGTGGACGAAACGGTCCGTAAATGTAGGCAGCGTCCCTGTTCACACCTTGCTCAATATCGCGCTGATACACGTCCAGCAGATTCGCCACGCCAAGGGACAGGTTCAGGGTCACGGCCTCGGAGACATGTAGCTCGTGACTATAGCGCACGCCGAGGTCTACGAACCAGGGCGTCCGATGCATTGTTAGGGTGCGCTCGTTCACAGCGTCCATCGGGCCGGTTAGCACGGTAGAGAGATCCACCGATCCGTCGTGCCATGGCGTCCAGGATCCGATCATCGATCCATACACGGAGGGTGTTCGAAGCAGGTTGGAGGTGCTGATCACGCGTTCTATGCCATCGCGCTCGCCCTGTGCCACCACCTGCGCCGTGGCATAGCGTGCCATTTGCACGGTGGCACCGATCTGCACTTCGAACGATTCCAGTGCAGCCATGCGGAACTCGGAGTTCACACCGGCTACATAGGCAGCATCGCCATTGGTCTTTACTGCTACGGCACCTCCGCCCGGTGTGGTGGATGGCGTGAGCGCGATCACGAACGGATTCTCCAATAGGGTGGCAAAGGCTTCGACCGTACCGCCGATCGCCTTGGAGATCGTTCGATCGTTGATGTCCATCGACAACGTCACGCTATGGGAGCGTTCCGGACGCAGGCCGCCGGAGAGTCGGACCAGCCGAGCAGCCCCTTGCAACGTGGAGATATGAAAGTCTTCGTCAAAGGCCTGTGGACCCCGAAAGCCCATGGCATAGCCCAGTCGCAGTTGCGTGACCTCGCTGAGCATGGCCAGGAGCGTAGCGCGTGGGTTCACTACGAAGTACCTGCGTTCGGTGCCCTCGGTGGGCATGGTCAGGTCATAGCGATACACGCCGTCGATCCACAACATGTCCGCTCGTGCACCAATGGTCATGGAAAGGGGCTCGCCAGGTGCATATTGGAGTTGGGCATACGCGCCGAGATCGGTAGTGGTCTGAAGAATAGCCCGTCCGTATCCTGGCATGGAGTCGTTCACATCATCGTATGTCAGCTCCACGCCGGTCACAGCCAGCAGGTCGCGTCCGGTGGACATGGTCGAAACGTCCGAGAATTGCAATCCTGTTACGGCTATGGTGTTTTGAGTGGTGCCATAGAACGCCTTGGCAGCTTCGGTCTGTTCGGGATCGCCGCCATTGCCGCCGTAGTAACTGTCGCGCTGCGTGACCTGTGCCGAGGCATAGGCCGAAAGACGCGACCGGTCGTTGTTCATCGAGCGTTCGTACGTGAGCGCACCGCCGCCGATCAGGTGGTCCAGTTGTTCCGTGATCGCCGAGGCTTCCGGAAGGGCGTTGGTCATCTCGCCACCGCGACGAAATTCGCTGATCACATGGCCTTCGATCGACAACCGGTCCTGCGGCGTGAAATAGTGGAACCCACGAAAGCCCCCTGCACCAAGACGCAGCTGGACAAGCTCAGAGAACCCGTCGGCATTGCGATCATACCAGTCGCGATCGCGAAAGCTGCCGAACAGGGTCAATCCCTGTTGATAGTCCGCGGAGACCACTGCTCCGTGCGCATTCAGGACGAAGTCGCGCGCCGTCCCTCCGATCACGGCCGGCATGGCAGAGACCTCGACCATGTTCTGAAAAGGTTCACGGGTGATCACGTTGATCGTGCCGGCGATGGCGCCGGCGCCGTACATCGCACTGCCGCCACCGCGGGTGATCTCGATCCGGTCCACAATGCTGGCTGGTATCTGCTCCAGTCCGTACACGCCGTTCAGCGAAGAGAATACCGGACGCGAATCGATCAGGATCTGGGTGTAGGGTCCCTGCAGACCATTCAGCCGCACCTGGGTGAAGCCGCAATTCTGACAGTTCTGCTCAAGGCGTAGTCCAGGCTGGAAGGACAATCCTTCGGACAGCGATACGGCCTGCACGGCCTGGAAGACCTTCTGATCCGTTGTGGTAACCAAGACCGGTGCTTCGCTGCGACGTTGTTCCAGGCGAGACGCCGTGATCACCACGTCGTGCACCTGCACGGTGTCTTCGGCCGCCTGTGTGGTGTCGACAGCGCTGCCGACAGCAATCAGCAATGAGAGGATGGTAAGCATGGGCGCAACAAACGTACAAAAGAAAAGTTAGTTACACCTAAATGTGGGGAATGGGGAATGGGGAATGGGGAATGGGGAATGGGGAATGGGGAATGGGGGGGTCGGAAGCGTGGAGAAAAGAAAAACATGACTGATGTCAGTTGCTCGGTTGCGCTGATGTGTTAGGTTCGTTGCTATGAAAATTGGCGTCGTACAAGAACAGCAGACGGGAGAGAACCGCGTAGGTCTCGTTCCGTCCGTGGTCCAGACCCTTTGCGGAAAAGGGCACACGGTGATGGTTGAACACGGAGCGGGCAGTAATGCCGGCTTCGATGACGCTTCCTATACGGAAGCGGGAGCCCAGGTAACGGGCCGCGGGGAGGTGATCGCAGGTAGCGACGTCCTGATCCGCGTGGCCGTTCCCGGCGATGCCGAGATCGACGAGTTGCGATCCGGTACCAGCATCGTTTCCTACATCTACCCCAAGCGCAACCCCGAGCTGCTCAAGCGGCTGGCGGCCAAAGGCGTGTCGGTCTATGCCATGGATGCCATGCCGCGCACCACGATCGCCCAGAGTATGGACGTGCTGAGCTCGCAGAACAACCTGGCGGGCTACAAGGCGGTGCTGGTGGCGGCCAACGCCCTGGGTAGCATCTTTCCGATGATGAGTACGGCAGCCGGCACGTTGCGTCCGGCCAAGGTGCTGATCTACGGCGCCGGAGTAGCGGGCCTACAGGCGATCGCTACGGCCAAGCGCCTGGGTGCCGTGGTGGAGGTGACCGATATTCGGCCCGAAACCAAGGAGCAGGTCGAGTCGCTCGGCGGCAAGTTCGTGATGGTCGAAGGACTCGACCAGGTAAAGGTGGAAGGGGGCTATGTAGCCGGCGCCGGTGAAGAGATCCTGGCGCGGCAAAAGGAAGCCGTCGAGAAGAGCCTGGTAAAAGCCGACATCGTGATCACCACCGCGCTGGTGGCCGGCGGAAAAGCGCCGACCCTGATCACCGAAGACCAGGTCAAGAAAATGAAGCGCGGAGCGGTGATCGTGGACATGGCCACGGATGCCGGCGGTAACTGCGCGGTATCCAAGCCCGATACTACGGTGCACGTGAATGGTGTGACCGTGATCGGATGCAACAATCTGGCTTCGAGCGTGCCAACGCATGCCTCGGAGCTCTATGCCAAGAATATTCAGACCTTCCTCGGGCACGTGGCAACCGAGGCCGGGATCTCGACGGATGTTGCCGACGAGATCGTAGCTGCCACACTCGTTGTTCATAACGGAGAGGTACGAGCCTAATGGATCCTGCTGTTCTCAGTCTGCTGTATCTCGTGATCCTGATGATCTTTCTCGGGGTCGAGCTCATTCATCACGTTCCTTCGGTGCTGCACACTCCACTGATGTCAGGAGCCAATGCCATCCACGGCGTGGTGATCATCGGCTCGATCATCGTGATGGGTCAGGCTACGGATACCCTGTCGATGATCCTCGGATTCCTGGCCGTCGTCCTCGGCACCCTGAACGTGGTGGGAGGCTTTGTGGTGACCAACCGTATGCTCGAAATGTTCAAGAAGAAGTCGTAATGGACGCAACCCTACCCATTCTCTACCTCGTAGCCTCGATCACCTTTATCACCGGTCTCAAGCTGCTGGGTTCGCCCAAGTCGGCCCGTGTTGGTAACCTGATCGCCGCCGGCGGGATGACCGTGGCCATCTTCGGAACGATGTTCCTGGCCAAGGGACACGATGGTCAGCCCCTTCACAACCTGGAATGGATCACCGGCGCCCTCGTGGTGGGTACCGCCATTGGCTGGGTGATGGCCATGCGCGTGCAAATGACGGCCATGCCGCAGATGGTGTCGTTCTTCAACGGGATGGGTGGCGCGTGCGCCGCTCTGATCTCGGTGATGGAGTACCAAGCCGTTGGCGAGGCCGGGATGTCGTTCGGCGGCGGACTGGCCACGGTGGCCGGTCTGGTGATCGGATCGGTGTCGTTCTCGGGGTCGATCATCGCTTTCCTGAAACTGGAAGGCCGCCTGGGCGACATTCGCTTTGGCGGACAGCAATTCGTGAACAATGCGCTGCTGCTCGGTGTGCTTGCTCTGGGTGGCGCCATCGTTGGCAGCTACCTGGGTGGACTGAACATGGTGTTGCTGCTGACGGCAGCAGCTCTGCTCTTCGGGATCCTGTTCGTGCTGCCGATCGGCGGTGCCGACATGCCCGTGGTGATCTCGCTGCTGAACTCGTTCACCGGTGTTGCCGCTGCTTGCGGTGGCTTCCTCTACGATAACATGGTGATGCTGATCGGCGGTATCCTGGTGGGTTCGGCCGGTACGATCCTGACCATCGTGATGACGCGCGCCATGAACCGTTCACTGGCCAACGTGCTGTTCACCAACTTCGGTGGCGATGCTGCCGGTGGTGGTGGCGGCGGGGCAGGGGGCTCTGTACGCGAACTCTCGGCCGCTGATGCCGCCGTGATGATGGCCTATGCCCGCCAGGTCGTGATCGTTCCGGGATACGGTCTGGCCGTGGCTCAGGCTCAACACGTCTGCAAGCAGCTCGAGAAAGAACTGCAGGAAAAAGGCGTGACCGTGAAGTACGCCATCCATCCGGTGGCCGGTCGGATGCCGGGCCACATGAACGTACTCCTGGCAGAAGCCGACGTGGAGTATGACAAACTGGTGGAGATGGAAGAGATCAATCCGGAGATGCCGAATACGGATGTCTCCATCGTGGTGGGCGCCAACGACGTGGTGAACCCTGCAGCCAAGACCGATACCTCATCGCCGATCTATGGCATGCCGATCATCGACGTGGAGAACTCCAAACAGGTCATCATCCTGAAGCGCTCGATGAAGTCCGGCTACGCGGGCATCGAGAACGAACTCTTCTACCGTCCGAACTGCGCCATGCTGTTTGGCGACGCCAAGGACTCGCTCACGAAGTTGGTGAACGAGGTGAAGAATCTGTAGCGCAGATGACTCCCGGAATCAGTGACTCCCGGAATAGTCCGGGACATGTCCGGGACTACTCCCGGAATCACTGACTCCCGGAATGATCTGCATACTCCAGGACCTCACTTCCCACCGGCACAAAGATCCGGTCGTCAGGTCCCGGCTCCACGCGATGTGTGCCGGTGAACCGGCCGAAACCGGGCAGGATCAGCGTCGAACCTTGCAGATGAAAACAGCGGCTCCGCACGGACTGACCGGCGGGGCCGTTGATCGTGATGGACGGATGCTTGTGTCCACAGATGCGGCCGCTCAGCGGGCCATCGACGTTGTCCGGCACGGGATCATCGGGGTTGTGCTGCAGAAGGATATCGTCGAGAAGGAGATGGGGAACAACGTGCACACCAAGTTCCTCGGCATGATGCTCCGCCCACCGGTCGTGGTTCCCGGCGATGAGCGTTACCCGTACGCCTAATTCCTCCTGCAGGCGGCCGAAGTGCTTCCATTCTTCGTTGTGGCCGGCGTGCACCAGGTCGCCAACTACATAGAGGTCGGCCTGGTACTTCAACGTCAACCCACGGATCCTCAGAAGATCGTCCTGAAACGCGCCATCCGGAACAGGAATACCATTGGCGCGAAAGTGAGCCCCCTTACCCAGATGCACGTCGCTGATCAGCACGGCATTGTGCGACGGCACATACGCTGCGAGATCTGCGAGCAGCTCAAGTGTAAGACGGCCATGCTGAAGGGTCATGGTGCAAATCTACCGCCAGGTACCAGGCACTAGGCACGACCCAGCAACTTCCTCAGCACGTCTTCGGTGCGTTCACTTCCCACTTTCTCCCGCAGCCGGTCCACCAGGATCGGCACGGCGAACGGAGTGGGATGCTCCAGATCTTTGATTACGATCTGTTGAAATCGAACGCGCTCCAGGGCTTCGCGGATACGATACTCGTCCAGCTCGAACTGCAGTGTCTCATCGATCGCCTGACGAAGCAGCAGGTTGTGAGGGTCATAGTCCTTGAACACATCAAAGAAGAGTTCGGCTGAAGCCTGCAGGTGACGCGGCTTCTTCTGCTTGCTCGGATAGCCCTGAAACACGAGACCCGCTACACGGGCGATGTTGCGAAAGCGGCGGCGAGCCATCAGGGCTACGTTCGCACTGGCCAGGATGTCTGTGGCCAGATCATGCGCGTCAAAGAGCCCCTTACCCAGCCCTTCCTCCAGCGGAATGGGTTGATCGCTGAGGAGTTCGAAGCCATAGTCGTTCATGGCCATGGAGAAGGTGATCGGCTGCAGGCGACTCAGGCGAAGTGCCACGAGAGCGGCCAGTCCTTCGTGCGCCAGGCGTCCCTCGAACGGGTAGAAGAACAGATGGTAACCCTCGCGCGAGCGGAAGCGCTCGATCAGGAACTCATGGTCGTGGGGTAGCGCCGACCATTGTTGTTGCAGCTCGAGGAGGGGGCGAAGTCGGCGCGCTTCTTCGGTACGATAGATACCGTCGGCTGCTTCATGCAGTGTGTGGCGCAGCACCGAGCTCATCTGAGCGCTCAAGGGAAGGCGTCCACCCGTCCATCGCGGGATCGCCCCCTTTTGGTTGGTGGCATTCACCACGAGGGCCGTCATTTCGTGGACTTCCACGAATTCCAGACAGCGGCCGGCGAACCAGAAGACGTCGCCGGGAGCCAACCGACTGATGAATGATTCTTCGATGGTTCCCAGTCGCTTGCCGCGCAGGAATTGGACATGGAGAGCAGCGTCGCTGTCGATGGTTCCGATCTGCATGCGATGGCGCATTGCGGTGCGACGATCGGCTACCACATGAACGGTGCCTGAACGGATCACCTTGCGGAACTCGGGATAGGCTGTGAGCGAACTGCCGCCCCGCATGATGAAGTCCAGCGTCCACCCCCATTCATCGTCGGTCAGATCGGCAAAGGCATGGGTGCGCGCCACCTCCTTGCGCAGGACGTCGGCATCGAAGCCGTCGCCGCAGGCCAGGGTCACCAGCCATTGCGACAACACGTCGATCGGCTTGTGGTA
>JANJTN010000183.1 GCA_024711065.1 bacterium | reverse complement strand
GTCTTGTAACTAACTGCTAGTCGCTAAACGCTAGACGCTAGACGCTAGACGCTAGACGCTAGACGCTAGTCGCTAAACGCTAGTCGCTAGTCGCTAAACGCTAGACGCTAGTCGCTAGACGCTAGTCGCTAGTCGCTAAACGCTAGTCGCAAAACGCTACAAGAACGGCACCTTCGCCGCTTCGGCATCGAACGTGGTTCCTCGGGCAGCGATCTGAATGGAGGTTCCGGGTTCCTTGAATTCGGTCGAAACGTATCCCATGCCGATTCCCGTGGAGAGTCCGGGGGAGTGCGAGCCACTGGTAACCTTGCCGATCACCTGGCCGTTGGCCAGGATGTCGTAGCCCGGGCGGGGGATCAGTTTTTCGGACCGCATCACAAAGCCCACCAGCCGACGTGTGGGTCCGGCCTCTTTCACGGCCAGGATCGACTCGAGGCCGTTGAAAGCCCCTTTCTTCACCTTGGTGATCCATCCGAGTCCGGCTTCGATGGGGTTGGTGTCATCCGTGATGTCGTTGCCATACAGGCAGTACCCTTTTTCCAGGCGGAGCGAGTCGCGGGCACCCAGTCCGATCCACGCAATGCCGGCATCCGCTCCGGCCGTCCATAGAGCGTCCACCACCGCCGTGGCCACGGACTCGTCGCCCTGGAAATAGAGCTCGAAGCCGATCTCTCCGGTGTAGCCCGTACGAGAGATGATCATCGGCACACCGGCCAGTGTTCCGGTGCGGAAGGTGTAATACTCGATCTCGGCAAGCGGCACATCGGTCAGCTTCTGTAGCACGTCCAGACTCTTGGGACCCTGCACGGCCAGAAGGTTGGTGGCATCGCTTTCATTGACCACTGTTACGTGTTCGAACCGGGCCGCATGCTCCATGACCCAGGCCAGGTCCTTGTCTATGTTCGCCCCGTTCACCACCAGCATGTAGTGGTTCTCGGCCAAACGGTACACCAGAAGGTCGTCTACGATACCACCGTTGGGACGGCACATGGCGGAGTATTGGGCTTGCCCGTCCACCAGCTTGGAGGCATCGTTCACGGTGATCTGCTGGATCAGTGCCAGTGCATCAGCCCCCTGCACATCGAACTCGCCCATGTGCGACACATCAAAGACCCCTACGCCGTTGCGCACGATCCGGTGCTCTTCAATGATGCCCGTGGGATACTGGATCGGCATGTCGAAACCGGCAAAGGAGACCATCTTGGCTCCGGCGGCAACGTGAACGGCATGAAAGGCGGTCTTCTTCATAGGGGGCTCGTCGGTGGATCGTGATAGGGAGACCGCAAAGATACGCCCTGATGAAAGGTCAACCTTCAGCACACGTTGTTCTCGAGCTACGTGTTTTCGCGTATGAAAAAGCAAGTAAAAATCGCTTGACACATGCGGAGTGTGGTACTACATTTGCCGTGGGTCATCGTTAAGGGGACATTAGCGATGCACCTACAATGTCTGGTGGGACGTGGCATAACGGGGGACGTGAAACTCCGTTATGGACGGTCCGGCGAACTCCGCCGGACCGTTTTTTTTTAGTTCACATGGTCGCTCTCCATCGCGTCCAGCGCATTGGGTCGGAAGATCTCGTCGATCTCTTCATGTACGGATCGGAACTCGTGATACCGATCCTGATCGCGCAGAAAACTGGCCATGATCTCCAGATGCCAAGGTGGCAGCAGAGTGACGTGAACACGGTCGCTGAGTGAAAAGCCCGGCTGGTAGGATCGGACCAGGTTCGTGATGTCGTCCATACATCGGGCAATGAACTCGGCCACGGTACCCTCGTGTTCGGCTTCGATCAGCACGTGCGTGTGATCGTCTCGAATGCTGGACTCCTTGTATCGGCACTGGTGAGCCGAAGCTGATGCCGTAATGATGTCCAGGATCTCGCGGCGGGCTACCCGCGGGATGCGCATGGCATTGCCGGATGGCAGCAGGATCAGGTGGATGCCTATCGTTCGTGCGTCCATAACGTCCTCACGTAGAATGGTGTGATACCGCTCCGTGAGCCCACCCATGGGAAATGTGACGCGTGGTGGTGAAATTGACGAACACCTCGGGAGCGAGTAATGACCAAGCGTAGGCGTCTGATCCTGTGGCTGCTCGGTATTCCCGTGGGCCTGATGCTCGTGCTCGCCATCGTTGGCTGGGCCTACCGGGACACGCTGGAGCAGACGCTCAGCGAGCGGGTACGATCGTATCTGACCGAGCAGATCACGGAAGCCATCCAGCAAGGGGCGCCGAGATCCACCATCCGGATCGGCATCAGCGACCTGCGGTATCACGTCCTGTTGCAGCGCCTCACCATCGATGACATCGCACTGGAATATCTCGACTCCACGATGGAGCGTGGACACACCATCCGCGGAGGCATCTCCTCGGTGTCGTGCACCGGCGTAGCGCCGTGGTCGGTGTTGTTCGGTACCGGGATGTCTGTTGGTACGCTGCGTGTAGAGGGAGCGTGGGTGGACGAGAAGACATGGGAGCCGGAAGCACCATTCTCGGATCTCGACAAACCCGCGCGATCCCTGCACCAGGATACGACAGCGCCAGTAGCGGCGTTGCCCCAAGTTCCGAACGTAGACTCCCTGCTCAACAGGATCGTCGTGGATCTCTTGCCTCGGGGGGTCACACCGCTCAAGATCTCCGGTATCGAGATCGTCGGTGTTCGTCTCAGCCAGAGGATCTCCGTTGGTTCGGTAACACGATCCCTGCAGGTGCGCGACGCTGGTTTGACCGTTCGCGCCATCCATGTGGATGCACACCAGACGCTGGGAAGCCATGTGCTGCGAGACGCCCAGCTAACGGTGGAACATGCCGAACGGGTCGACCCACAGGGCTTTACCGGCGCGCTCAACGGGCTAAGGGTAGCGGTGACCGAGCAGGATTCCCTCCTCGAGCTGGACTCCGTGGTCTATCTGGGAGACACGCTCACCACGGAACGGTTGTACGGTCTGCGCTTCTCGTTCCGAGAACATTGCCTCTCGATCGATTCACTGGATGTGCGTCCGAATGGTACGGACGCAGACTTCTTTCGCGCCCTTCGGTATCGTGGCGATCGCGCGATCATCCATGCAACAGGCGTGGTACTGCAAGACATCGACCTTGCCGCACTCACTGCTGGCTCAGCGCTGCGGGTGGGACACGTTGCCGTTCGAGAAGTGCAGGCGGATCTCCTCTCCAACCTTGCAGCTCCCAAGCCCCCTATCCCGCCACATCAACTGATGCCATTCGAAGTGTTTCGCAAGATCCCCTTTGCGGTGGACGTGGACAGTGTGACCATCCGCAACGGCTCCCTCACGTTTGGCGAGATCCATCCGCAGAATCGTACCCCGGGACACCTGTATTGGGATGGGATCAGCGTGAAGGTCGCCGGCCTCTCCACCCGCGATCTTGAAGGGGGCTCGCCGCGATGGATCACCATTTCGGCAACTGGTCGGTTCATGCGCTCGGCTCCGATGCACGCCACCTTTCGCACCAACATCGCTGCAGATCGGTACGAGCTGGAGGCTGCCGGTGGAATGGGGCGCCTGGACCTATCGAGGTTGAACACCTTTATGCCGTTCACCGATAACATTCGGCTGAGCGGGACGGCTCAGAAAGCCACGTTTGCGTTCACTGTCAACGGCCGCTCTGCACGAGGAACGGTGGATGCGTTGTACCACGACCTCGACGCCGAGTTACTGGAAGCCAGATCGAAGAAGACGAACATCTTGACGTCGATCGCCAGTTGGGCTGCCAACTGGCTGATCCTGAAGAACGACAACGAGTCCGGCCCGGATCACCGTATTGGCAGGATCTCCTATACAACGCCAAAGAATGCTGCGATCATGCAGACCATCTGGTTCCCGCTGCGGTCGGGCCTGGGGGATCTTGCCGGCATTCCGATAAAGGACTAGGGGCGAAGGGCGAGGGGCGAAGGGCGAGGGGCGCAGGGCGAGGGGCGAAGGGTGAAGGGCGACGGGCCAGGCGCGACGGGCGCGGGGCGCAGGTCGAAG
>JANJTN010000159.1 GCA_024711065.1 bacterium | reverse complement strand
GCAGCTCTGCTGTCCTGGAATCAGCGCTCTGCCTGATGTAACTTTCAATGGCATTTCCTTGCCATCACCACGAGAACGTTGCTGTCAGCGTCTATAGGCCCATGCATTCACCTGTGCGCTTCCGATCCCTAGCCCTCTCTGTGGTCGTGCTCTGTTTAAGCAGCAGCATGGCCGATGCTCAGTTTTCCGGTTCCCTCCCGTTCGGCAAGAACAAGGTTCAGTACGAACGGTTCGAATGGCAGTACATTCAGTCGGAGAATTTCGACGTGTATTTCCATCAAGGGGGCGAGTATGCCGCCAAGTTCACTGCCATGAAGGCCGAAGAGGCTCTCAAGAAGATCGAGTCTCAGCTCTCGTTCAGCATCACCAAGCGCATCGCCTTTATCGTCTACAACTCCCACAACCAGTTCCAGCAAACGAACGTGATCGATCAGTTCATGCAGGAGGGGATCGGCGGAGTTACGGAGCTGTTCAAGAACCGGATCGTGGTTCCATATGAAGGCGACTACTCAAAGTTCGCTCACGTGATCCATCACGAGCTGGTACATGCCGTGATCAACGACATGTTCTACGGTGGTTCGATCCAGTCTCTGATGAGCAATTCCGCCAGGGCCATGCTCCCACTCTGGATGAACGAGGGATTCGCCGAGTATAGCGCTGTGGGCGGTTTGGACGTCAAGACCGACCAGTTCATGCGCGACGTGGCCGTAAGCGAGTACTTGCGGGGTCTCAATCAACTCTCCGGGTACTTTGCCTACAGAGGCGGGCAGGCGTTCTGGTCGTATGTGGAGTCGAAGTACGGGGCTGAAAAGGTAGGTGAGGTGATGAACCGTTTTCGCACCATCGGCAACCTGGACCAGACCTTTAAGGCCTCCTTCGGGATGACGTACGAGGAGATGTCTGAGCAGTGGGCAAAGGACACCAAGAAGTTCTATTTCCCGGATGTCGATCGCTACCAATACGTCGAGGATTGGTCTACGCGACTGACCAACCACCAGAAGGAGGACAACTTCTACAACACCTCGCCGGCGATCTCGCCGGATGGTGAACAAGTGGCCTTCATCTCTGATCGTGGCGACGGCGTGTTCGGCCTGTACGTGATGGATCTACGGACCAAGGATGTACGGCGTCTTGCGGCAAGCAATCGCTCAACGGATTTCGAGGAACTGAACTTTCTTACCCCTGGGATCTCCTGGGACCCAACCGGCACGCGGCTGGCGGTTGGTGCAAAAGCTGGTGGCGAGGATGCCATCTACCTTGTCGATGCCCTGAGTACCGATTACGATGTCCTCACCTTCGGATTTCAGACCATTGGCGGGGTCCACTGGTCGCCGGATGGCAGCTTCCTGGCATTCGATGCTGCGCCTGGCGGGATCCAGTCTGATATCTACGTCTATGATCTTCGCACGAAGGAGCTCCGCCAGGTCACCAACGATATCTTTACGGACCGCGAACCCGAGTGGGGACCTGACAGCCGAACGATCTACTTCATCTCGGATCGTGGCAGGCTGGTCTCCGGTTCGGAGTCGGCAGAGAACTTCTTCATGTGGGACCACAACGTCCATCAGAGTGATCTCTATCGCACCAACCTTGATGATCCCACGATCGAACGCCTGACCAGCGACCCGGAGATCGGCAAGTATTCGATCGTTGTTGCGCCGGATCACCGATCCCTGCTCTATACGGCCGATTATAATGGTATCGCGAACATCTGGGAACTCGATCTGGCCACCAAGACGCGCAAGGCTCGGTCCAACTCCCTCCAGGAGGTCAGCCAGGTCTCGATCTCGGCAGATGGCTCCAAGCTGGTCTTCTCATCACAGAATCGGGTCGGCTACGACCTCTTTGAACTGAAGTTTCCCTTCGATCTACCGGTGCAGGACACTCTTCCGCAGACGCGATTCCGCCAGCAGGAGATGGATGAGCGAAACTCGTTGGCCAGTATCATGGATGATCGCGCACGGCCGGAGGACTCTACGTCACTGACGTACGGTGCCTTCGAACTTGATCTGGCAGATCCATCGATCGTACCACCGAACGATGATGCATTGTCCCTCGACGAGCGCGGAGCCGGAGATCTGGATGCAGCGCAGGTAGACTTCACACCTAAGGACTATCGCGTGTCGTTCTCACCCGATGTGGTTACCGGCAACGCGGGGTACAGCAACTTCTATGGTGCCCAAGGGACGGCACAGATGCTCTTTACCGATATGCTGGGCGACCACGAGATCTACTTCATGGCGAATCTTTTCCTGGATCTCACCAACAGTAATTTCTTCCTGCAATACACCTACAAGCCCAATGTGATCGACTATTCGGTGGCCGGCTTTCACAATGCAGGCTTTTCGTACGTCTATGATCCAGCCCTTGGGGGAACATACCTGGCCCGGATGAGAACCTATGGTGGAGCCGGCTGGGCCACGCTCCCTCTTAGCCGCTTCACTCGTTTCGACTTCGGCATCCAGGCTCAGGCCATGACTCGTGAGAATATCGACTTTCCGGCTGCTCCCACCCTGGATCGTTTCGTGGCTGTTCCCACCATTTCGTACGTGATGGATGATGCGATCTGGGGATTCTGGGCACCGGTCAAGGGTACCCGGATGAACCTAACGCTCGAAGGATCACCGCCCATCGGAAGCAATGGTCTGGCGTTTGCAACGGTCCGTGCTGATGTACGAGAGTACGTCCACCTTGGCGGCATGTACTGCCTGGCCATTCGCGGTAGTGGGGGAATGAGTCTAGGGCGAGACCCACAGAAGTTCTTCATTGGAGGTGTGGACAACTGGTTCAACCGCTTTTTCAGTAGTGCGGGGTGGCCGTTCCAGAATCCCGAAGACTTTGCCTTTACCCGGCCCGGGTGGCCGATTCGTGGGTACGCCATCAACGAGCGCAATGGCACTCAGTATTTCGTGAGCAACGTCGAGCTCCGATTCCCACTGCTGGTAGCACTTCAGGCAGGCCCCCTTCCATCCCTGTTCCAAGGCTTGCAGGGGCAGATCTTCTTCGACGCCGGTGGGGCATGGGACGAGAACGGACGCGCATGGAGTAACTCGGGATTCACGCCGGTGCCCGCGATCGACAAGATCCTGTACAGTGCCGGGTTCGGTGTACGTTCATTGGCCTTGGGGCTGCCTCTCCGATTTGACGTAGCCTGGAGGCACGAGCCCGGTGGCGGCATGTCCCGGCCATATTACTTGTTCTCACTCGGTGGCGATTTTTGAGAACCCGGCTCGGGCATGCGTTCGATCTACGACCTGTCTGGCCACCTCTTCAGATCGGTGTTGGGGAACAGTGATCGTAAAGGTTACGGCATCTCCGTATTCGGTTTCAAACTCCACCCGATACTCTTGCAGGAGTTCGATCACTCTCGACACGTCGTCGTAAGGACAGTGGATGCGGGCATGTTCCATCGGAATGACGGGCGTGATCTCGGCATTGGCGATCACCCCACCGGCTGCATCAGCATAGGCTCGCGCCAGCGGACCGATACCAAGCTTAACACCGCCAAAGTATCGCACCACCACCACGATGCAATTGGTTAATCTTGCCTGCTGGAGGCAGAACAGGAGTGGTTTACCGGCGGTGCCAGACGGTTCTCCGTCGTCGCTCATGCGGTACTCCATCCCGTCGGCGCCCAGCCGGTAGGCGTAGCAGTGATGCACCGCGTCCCAGTAGGTCTTTCGCAGCACATCCACGTAAGCCATGGCCTCCTCCTTCGTTCTACAAGGAGCCAGGAAGGCTACAAAACGGGATCGACGTACTTCCACCTCGCTGGTGGACTCTGCGGTGATCGTTCGGATGAATCGTTGGTCTGGATCTGAAAGCATGAATTCACGGGAACAAGAGGTCGTATGAAGATCGGAATGGTGTGTTATCCAACGTACGGAGGAAGTGGCGTTCTGGCTACCGAGCTCGGCCAACACCTGGCCAAGCGAGGTCACGAGGTGCATTTCATCACCTACGACACGCCGATGCGCCTGGATCGATTCCAGGACAATATCTATTACCACGAAGTGGAGACGCCGAGTTATCCTCTCCTGGAGTTCAATCTGTACTCGCTGGCGCTTGCCGGGAAGATCATCGACGTCGCAAGATATGAAGCCCTCGACGTGTTGCACGTGCACTATGCGATCCCTCATGCCGTAAGTGGATACCTCGCCAAGCAGGTGTTGGCCGACCGCACGCCGCTCAAAATGGTCACCACACTGCATGGCACGGATATCACGCTCGTTGGCCTGGAGCCAACGTTCCATCCTCTTGTACGCTTTTCGCTCGAACAGTCCGATGTGGTCACCGCCGTCTCCACGTTTCTTGAAGAACGCACGCTCCAGAACTTTGGAACAGAACTCCAGATCGACGTGATCCCGAATTTCGTGGACACCAACCTGTACCAACGATCCGAAAACCCCGACCTGGTGCGGCATCTAAAGCCGGATGGCGAGGCGATCCTGATGCATGTGTCCAACTTCCGTCCTGTGAAGCGCGTTCAGGACTGTGTCCGAGTGCTCGCAGAGGTTCGCAAGCGCGTACCTGCGCGACTGGTGCTGGTGGGAGATGGGCCGGAGCGTAGCGAGACCGAGCGATTGTGTCGCGAGCTGGACGTTGCCGATCACGTGGTGTTTCTCGGGAAGCAGAGCGCACTACCGGAGATCTTGTCCGTAGCCGATGTGTTCCTACTGCCCTCGCAGCAGGAGAGTTTTGGCCTGTCTGCGCTTGAGGCGATGTCGTGTTCGGTACCAGTGATCGGTACCAACATCGGGGGCATCGGAGAAGTGGTAGAGCACGGTGAGAGCGGCTACCTGGCGGAACTGGGCGATGTTGAGAGAATGGCCAGATTCGCCCTTGAGCTGCTGACCAATCCGAAGAAGCTGGGACACTTCCGCGAGCAGGCACGGCGTAGAGCTGTGGAGCAGTTCGATATCGATCTGATCGTTCCGATGTACGAACGGATCTACGAGAAAGCCCTCGCGCTGTAGGGTAGGCGAGCGTATTGCCGGGGAGAGCCGTCTTAATCGATGATGTAGCGCCGACCCTGCTTGGCCAGTCCGGCAAAGTCTTGTACCTGATCGTCCGTCAGGTCGTCCTGGTAGTGCATCAGATACATGTTCTTGCGAACGGACTCCGGCAAGCTCCGGAGTTCATTCAAGGAGGCGTGAACGGCGTTCTTCGTCATACTGGCATCATGGAAGAAGGCGGCGGCCCGATCCTGATAGGCATGCACGAGTTCGGCGTCGAATTTGGTGTCGCCGGAGATGAAAAGACGATCATCAATGAACAGACCGTACGTAATGAAGGCCTCTTCCGGACTATCGGCCTGATCCGGGATGTGATTCGTATGAAACAACTCGATCTTGATGCCTCGGAACTCCGTTTCGAACAGGGTACGACCTTTGCCACTCACCCGATCCACGGTATGCACATCGTAGAAGTCCGAAAAGCCGAGGCGACGTCCTTCAGGGTTCAGCTCATTGTACTCCAGACCGCCACGTAGTGACTGATCCCAGAGGATCGGACGATACTCTTCCGTGGTGATCATGGTCAGCTTCGGCCGCCCGGTTGGAATGCCGAAGTAACGGTTCTTCAGCGAGAGGTATTCAATGCCACCGATGTGATCTGCATGGGAATGCGTCGGCAGGATCACACCGATCTCTTCAGCACCCCGACCAACTTCCCGCAATGCCTGCGGGCCCGTCATGCCAAAGTCCACCAGAATGTGCGTATCGCCTTTGATCAGGAGAAAGTTCGTTTGATACAAACGCGTCCCGAAGGCGGTACCTGTACCAAGGAAAACCAGCTCGAGCTGGCCATCGTTGGTGAGGTGTAGAGGACCATCCAGGTCTACGATCTTCATGGTGCAGAGTGAAGGTGGAGAAGAGCTTACTGTTCGATGGCGGGTACGTCAGAACTATCTCGCGACAGTTTTTCGATCAAGTTCTGATTAAAGACAGACTGCAGAGCGGTTCGAATATCCGGATACTTGCTGATCAGGGATTTCAGATCCGTGAACGTCCACATAAGATAACGAGTTGGCGCGATAGTCGTAACAGTTGCCGTAGCGGCATTTCCGGAAACGAACGCCATTTCGCCGATAAAATCGCCCTGATTACAGTAGGCCACGATCTGGCCGTCTACGTCCACCTTCGTGGCACCGTCGGTGATGAGCACAATACGTGCCACACGCTCGCCTTGGCGGGTGAGTACCTCTCCGGCCTGCGTCGAAACCCACGTGCCCGTGCGGATAAGTCTATGAAAGTCGACCACGTTGAGCTGGTCGAACATCCGACTGCGGAGTTCGGCCTCTTCATCCGTGAGCTGGGCCATCCGACGCTCATACATCAGAATACCCACTTGCACGATGTTCACGAGTGCAAATGCCGCCTCCCAGCCCACCATACTGAACTGGTTGATGCCAAAGTCGTAGACCACGGCGGTAATGCCGGAAGCGATCGCCAGGATCCGCAGCGGCATGATCGCTCGCACCAAGGATGCGGCCACCAACAAGAGGTAGGAAAGATGTAGGAGGATCTCCGAATCCATGCGTCCCTGATGGAAGTGATTCAACAAACATCGTTCAATCGTGTATTCGTAGCAAGCCCCTTGTAAATTGCGTAGTTATTTCCACGGCATCCCGAGAAGTTCCCGTATGAACCAGGCCCTGCAGTTTCTCGACCACCACGATCAGCAAGCACTTGATGAGCTGATCCAACTCCTACGGCATCCGAGCGTTAGCACCGACCCCGCACGGCGCGACGCCGTAGCAACGTGTGCCGGATGGCTCGGCGACCACCTTCGTCAGATCGGTATGCCGGTGGTGGAGATCCATCCCACGGCAGGACACCCGATCGTCTACGCCGAACATTTGGGAGCCGGACCGGACAGACCGACCGTGCTGATGTACGGACACTACGATGTACAGCCCGTGGATCCACTGCCTTTGTGGACGAATGATCCGTTCGACCCTACGATCCGCGACGGCAAGATCTTCGCACGAGGCGCCACCGACGACAAGGGACAGATCTGGGTCCATATCAAGGCCCTTCAGGCGATGCTCGCTGCTGAAGGGGGCTTGCCGGTGAACGTCAAGCTGCTCATCGAAGGCGAAGAAGAGATCGGTAGCCCGAACCTGTCGCCCTTCGTGCGAGAACAGGCAGCCAAGCTTGCCTGCGACGCTGTGGTGGTGTCGGATACGGCCATGTTCGCCCCCGGACGACCCTCCATCGTCTACGGCCTGCGCGGCCTTGCCTATGTAGAGATCCACGTGCAGGGCCCGAACCGCGACCTGCACAGCGGCTCCTATGGTGGACCCGTTCGCAATCCGTTGAACGCCCTCTGCGAGATCATCGCTTCGATGAAGGATGCCACGGGACGGGTTACGATCGACGGATTCTATGACGGCGTACCGGATCTCTCCGATGTTGAAAAAGCGGCCCTCAACGCCTTGGGATACTCCGAGGATCGGCTTCGCTCGGACGTTGGCGTACCCGCAGCGGGTGGGGAAGCAGGGTATTCCATCGTAGAACGATTGTGGACACGTCCCACGCTGGACGTGAACGGGATCCTCGGCGGATTTACGGGCGAAGGTGCGAAGACCGTTCTGCCGGCAAAGGCGATGGCCAAGGTGAGCATGCGTCTGGTGCCGCATCAGCAACACACGGAGATCGTCGAGAAGATCACGGCTCACGTCAGCAAGGTCACGCCCGAAGGCGTGACCTCCGAGGTGATCGACCTACACGGTGCCGACCCCGTGCTGGTACCCCTGGATGCACCCGCCTTGAAAGCCGCCAAGATCGCTCTGGAAGAGACCTATCAGCAGCCCTGCCTGTATCAGCGTGAAGGGGGCTCGATCCCCGTGGTCGAGTTGTTCTCTTCTGCCCTTGGCGTTCCCACGGTGCTGATGGGCTTCGGCTTGAACAACGAGAACGCCCATTCTCCCGATGAACATTTTTCACTGGAGAATTTCCACAAGGGAATGCGTGCGGCAGTGCGATTCTATCACGCGATGGCTCGCCTCGACGCGTTATGACACCCCTACGGGCCGAAGCCCTGTTGCTGTTGGTCACACTGGTCTGGGGCGGAACGTTCACCGTGATCAAGTCGGCGCTGGCAACCATAACGCCGTCCACCTTCGTGCTTACGCGCTTCGGCATCGCTACAGCGCTAGCCGTGGCGATCTGGCCGCGTTCTCTTCGCCTGGCCGACCGAGATCTGCTCGTAAAGGGGCTCGTTCTCGGAGGCCTGTTCGGGATCGGCTTTGTACTGCAGAGCATTGGACTCGCCCTGACCTCGGCTTCATCATCGGCGTTCATCACCGGAACCATGGTGGCCTTCGTCCCCTTCGTCTTTCGGATCATCGAGGGCACGCGAGTCCAGAGATCGCATATCGTGACCGTTGGGGTGGTGATCCTCGGACTATGGTTATTCACCGAGCCTGAGGCAAAGGGGATCAACCTTGGCGATGTCCTCACGCTGATCGCGGCGGTGTTGTGGGCCGTGTACATCGTCTATATCGACCTGTGGACCAAGGAACTGCGGGAACAGCCGCAGAAATTGAACCTGCTCGTGATCCTGCAGTTCGCCTCTACCGTTGTGATCGCCCTCATGGGAACCTGGTTTCTGGATGCTCCTCATACCACCACACAGTGGTCCATTCCACTCGTTGGGGGCATCCTGTATTGCGCCATTCTGGCCTCGGTCTTTACCACCTGGGCACAGACCCGATTTCAGCAGTATACCCATCCCGTCCGGGCCGGCGTGATCTATGCGATGGAGCCGATCTTCGCGGCCGTGATCGCCCTGATCGCCTTGCACGAATCCTGGTCCTGGCGGCAGGGGATCGGAGCGGGAGTGATCGTTGGTGCGGTGATCATTCCGGATATCCTGCTCCTCGTGAAAAGGGCACGCTCATGACGAAGACCGAATTGCGGGTACAGATGATCGCTCACCGCCGATCCATGGATGCCGAACACAAGCGGCTCTGGGACCGGCAGATCTTTCAACGGGCTCATAAGGACCGACGGTTTCAACTGGCACCACGTATCCATGTGTACCTGTCGGCTCCGGACGAGATCGAAACCTGGCCGTTCATTGAATATGCCTGGGGTACGGGCAAGGAGGTGGTGGTGCCTCGTGTCATTACCGGCAATGAGCGTACGTTGGAACACGTGGTTCTGACCCGTCAGACCCCGTTGGCACCGGGCCCCTTTGGCATTCGAGAACCTGCCCGGTCCGAGACGGAAGGAGTCGTCCCATCGGAAAACTTCACGGAGCACGACGTTGTCCTGGTGCCCCTACTGGCCTTCGAACGCAATGGACATCGGCTCGGTTACGGCAAAGGATTCTACGACACTTTTCTGCGCAATTGCCGTGCTGTTCGGATCGGACTTGCCTACGAGTTCCAGCGGGCCACGCATCTACCGGTTGAAGAACATGACGTAGCGCTGGACCGCGTGGCCACCAATGAGCGCTGGTATGAGGTTGGCTGACCTATTTTTGTGAGATGAGATCAGATCTGCATCCATATACCGCCACGCTGGACGTGGACCAGAAGGATCGGCCGGTGGTCGTGTCGTTCATGTCCTCTACGGCCGGTGAGATCTCCGTGGAGTTGATGCCCACGGATCGCACAGGGCTCTTCCATGTGATGATCAACGAACAGGTGATACCGGTCATGGTACGAGCCAACGGTGTGGACACGGTCGATGTCGACCTGAGGGGGTACCGGTATCAGGCGCGCGTCCTGGCCGACGCCCACCACCGCCTGCTGTCGATCCTGCGGTCGTCGCCGGCCATGCAGACCCGCGTCGCGCGGATCACATCTCCCATGCCGGGCCTGATCAAGACCGTGATGGTATCCGATGGCCAAGAGGTTGCCAAGGGTGCCACGCTGTTCACGCTCGAAGCCATGAAGATGGAGAACGCCATCGCAAGCCCCATTCATGGCACTGTGCGCCAACTCTCCATGCAGGCGGGCACGGCTGTGGAGAAGGGGGCACTGCTCTGCGTGATCGATCCGGTCCTGTAGCCTACTCCAGCAGCAGGGTCTGCCAGGCGTGTTCGACCTCGTCCTTGGCCAGGAAGGCCTTGGCGATCCGATGGCGCAGTCCCCGGTCTCTCTGCTGTCCATGCTTCATCATGGCGTACAGTGCACCCAGAGGATTACCGGCGTCCAACTCGATCTCCACAGAATCCGCCATGTACGCCTCATCGAACTGCGGGAATGAGCCGTCCAGCATCGGCAACACCGGCACATAGGCCAGGCGGGCCAGGTCGTTGCCGGTGAGGACTTCGCTATGCCGGATATGGTCCGGCAAGGCATCGATCCCGATGCAGGGCAGATGGGGTTGCACTGCTTCGAACCTGTCCGTGGTGCGCGTGTAATGGGCATGCCCCATACGGCCCACGAGGTCCATGCGACCCGGGTCGATCTGCCCGTTCACCATCACCGAATCAGCCACATGAAAGGCCACCACCTCCAGCAACATCAGGTTGCCGTTGCCTCCCACATCGCGGCCCAGTTCGATGTTCTGGATCAGTTTGCACTCCATCGCATAGGGCGATTCGGCCACGAACGGGGGACGCACCACGTGGGAAGGGGCTTTGGTGAACCCTGATTTGACGAACTCATCGACGTCGGAGGGGTAGGGGGCTGCTGCCACGTTCATCCGGTGGACCATCGCATAGCTGACCGTGGAGATCGTGCACTCTCCCGTTGCCAGAATGTTCAGCCACGTATCCTTCGGTTCGCCCGTCCGCGCGGCGATCGCCGGCCCAATGGCCACGATCGGCGGCTTGCTGGCAAAGGCATTGAAGAACGAATACGGGCTCAGGTTGGGCACGCCGTTAGCGTCCATACTGCCCACGAAGGCGATCGGACGCGGCGCAACGCCGCTCAGTAACAGCTGGTGCCGGTCGCGATGCGACAGGTCGGAAGGGAGGATGGTACGCATATGCGAAGATCGGCTGAATTCCGGCTGCCGTGCAAGTGAATGCGCTTTGTCCGAGAGTGTATATTTGCCCTCTCACGACAATCGACCACCCCAATGGAGCATTGCATGTTCGACCGCCGCAGAGTCCTACGGCCATTGATGACCCTCTTCGTTCTGGCCACCCTGGTGATTACCGGCTGCGGTAAGAAAGAGGGGGCGGAAGAGCTCGCCAGCAACATCCCGAACACCTGGAAGAAATTCGACACGCCGCCGGGAGCCGACCCAAGCGTGGCGGACAGCCTGGGTGGAAATGGATTCGAGTCGATCGCCGAAGGCCTAGGATTCAAGACGTGGAAGCCCAGCCAGGAAGACCTGGACCTGTTCGTGTATCCCACCCATAAGGGTGGCGAGATCCGCAATACGATCTCCCGGTTCCCGCTCAGCTTCCGTCCGTTCTTCTACGGTCCGAACGCCAACTTCACCGAGAACAGCCACATGAGCTCGCTGATCTACGAGACCCTGATCGGCGTACATCCTGTCACCCTCGAGTTCATCCCTTCGCTGGCTTCACACTGGAAGGTCTCTGAAGATCAAATGACCTTCACCTTCCGGATCGACCCCAACGCTCGTTGGGCCGATGGCAAGCGCGTGACCGCACAGGATGTGGTGGCTACCTTCAAGCTGATCATGGACGAGTCCATCCAGTCGCCCTCCATGCAGCAGAGCTACTCTCGGTACGACACTCCCGTGGCCCTGAGCATGTACCTCCTCCAAGTCTCGGTGAAAGAAAAGAACTGGCGGAACTTTCTCACGTTCGGCGGCGGCCTGAACATCCTGCAGGCCGACGAGATCGGCAACATGACCGGTCGCGAATTCGTGGATACCTACCAGTTCACGATGCCGGTCGGATCGGGACCGTATATCATCCTGGCCAGCGACATCAAGAAACAACAGTCCTACTCGTTCACACGCCGCGCAGACTACTGGGGCATCGACTATCCGCTGTCGAAGTCGTTCAACAATTTCGACAAGCTGGTCTTCAATGTGGTGGTCGACAATCCGACACTGGAATACGAGAAGTTCAAGCAAGGCGAGTCCGATTACTTCTCCTTTACGTCCCTCACGACCGACCAGTGGATCCACGATACGCAGTACGATGGTCTGAAGAACAATTGGGTGCAGAAGTACCGCGTGTTCACCGATGGCCCCGCCGGCACGTACGGCTATTACTTCAACACCCGCAAACCGCCGTTCGATGACATCCGTATCCGGAAGGCCTTTGCTCATCTGCTGGACCGTCCCTCGATCATCAAGCAGATTCTCTTTGATGAATACATGCCGATGGATTCGTGGTACGGCAACTCCATGTACGAATTCCCTGGTAACGAGAAGATCACCTACGACCCCGAAAAGGCCGCAGCCCTACTGGCCGAAGCCGGGTGGAAGACCCGTAACGCGGACGGCATCTTGACCAAGAACGGCAAACCATTCGTGATCGAATTGCCGATCATCAAGGTTCTGGAGCAGTTCGTGACCCCATTCAAGCAAAGTGCTCGAGACGCTGGGATCGATATCCAGATCAAGTATGTGGACGGTAATGCGCTCTCCGAAAACATGATGGAGCGCAACTTC
>JANJTN010000074.1 GCA_024711065.1 bacterium | reverse complement strand
GGCGTCCTCTTCGGCTACGTTCCACAGCTGTCCCGCTCTCGTCCGGTGTGGTGGAGGATCCTGGCCATTTCTGCCGTTGTTGCGACCATCCTGCTGGGTCTGCTTCCGCCGATCGCCGGTACCATCACGGATGTGGTCACAGCCGGCCGGATGGACAGTGCGAAGACCGTGCCGGCGTTGATGACCACGCAGCGGCAACCGGGTGATGCTCCAAACACCGTGCTCATGACCGACGCACGGGATACACGCGTGGTCGTGAACGTAACTCTGCCCCCTGAATGGTCTGCGCACGCGCTGCCCACCTCAGCCCCGTTCATCGTGAACTTGCAACGGGGGAGTGACGATCGGCACTTTACCGGTGTAGCGATCGGAACCCTTGATCCGGCGATCACTCTGCCGTATATCCAGGGACTTGAGGAACGAGCGCGCATCATCTTCTTTCACGTGCCCATGAGCTGGGTGGCCACCGTAGCGTATCTACTTGGCATGATCTATGCCGTGATGTACTTGCGGACGCGGCGCCTGGAGCACGACACGATGTCGATGGCAGCCGCAAGCGTTGCCACGCTGTATGCCGTGCTGGCCACGGTGACCGGCGCGATCTGGGCCAAGTTCAACTGGGGCTCGTTCTGGAACTGGGACCCTCGAGAAACCTCGATCTTCCTGCTGTTGATGGTCTATGCCGCGTACTTCCTGTTGCGCAGTTCGATCGATGATCCGGAGCGTCGTGCACGATTGAGCGCTGCCTACAGCATCGTGGCCTTTGTGACCGTGCCGTTCCTGGTCTTTGTGCTGCCGCGATTGATCCCGGGGTTGCATCCCGGGAGTTCCGATGACGTGAACGCCGGACCCCTTCTGAGTCCCAGATCCGATGCGATCAACACGACCAAGCAGATGGTGTTCGGCCTGTCGCTGTTCGCCTTTACGATGATCTTCTTCTGGCTGATGAGCCTGAAGGTCCGAGCTACGAACCTGATCCACCGCTTTGCATCGAAGGAAGCACCATGATGTCCTTTCTGAACGAGAATGCCATCTACGTTGTTCTAGCCTGTGCGCTCGTGATCTGGCTGGGGATCGCAGGGTACCTCTGGCGGATCGACGATCGGATCCGAGCCATCGAATCCACCAACAAGCGATAAGCCCCCTATGAAACCCCGTTACCTGATCGGAGCGTCTGTAGCCGCCGTGCTGGCCGTGATCGGCTGGTTCGCGCTGGACAGTAGCGCAGTAGAATATGCCGACCTGGATCGCGCCGAGAAGCTTGGCAAGACCGTCCAGGTGGTTGGCACCTGGGTCAAGAGCGAAGGCATGAACTATGATGCCAGTGCCGATGTGTTCACCTTCACCATGCAGGACGAGCAGGGACGTAGGGTACCAGTGCGACTGCAAGGCCCGAAGCCCAACAACTTTGAGATCGCCGTGAGTGTGGTGGTCAAGGGGCGGATCGAGAATGGTACCCTGGAAGCCACGAACGTGCTGACGAAGTGTCCATCCAAGTACGAAGGCCAACCTTCGGACGCCATGCAGGAAAGCTAGCGATGCTCAAACGAATCGTGATCCTGTTGGTCGTGATCGGGCTTCCCGTGGCTTTCTACTTTGCCGGCCAGTATGGTGAGAAGGAATCCGTGACGTTCGACGAAGCCCTCACGATCGCCGCTGGTCAGGCGGAGCAGGAACAGTCGGCCAAGGTGCTGATCTCTACCACCATCACGCGGATCGAAGGTCAGGAGCTCTTCGGCGAGGACCGCAAGGGCCAACGGTTCCGGATCGAGTACACGGGCACGGAGCACACGGAGCCATTTGCCACCGGACGCACCTATCGCTTTGTGGGACACGTTCACGGCGGTGGTGCGGACGCTTACTTCCACGCAACCCAGGTATACAACGAATGATCGGCCAGATCCTGATTCACCTTCTGTTCGGACTTGCCGTGGGTTCCACCGTGAGTTACCTCACGGCGTGGTTTCGAGCGGACGTTCGCTTGGCACGGATCGGCCGTGCATTGTTCAGCTTGATGGCGATCGGCCTGGTGATGGCGGCGGCTATGCTGGTGATCGACGTGGTGCAGCACCGCTTCGAGTACACCTATGTGTGGAATTACTCCTCGCGTGAACTTCCGCTGCACCTGCTGGTGGCAGCGTTCTACTCGGGGCAGGAAGGGAGCATCCTGCTGTGGACCACGCTGGTGGCCCTGATCGGCGTGATCCTGACGCCCTATGCGCGGCGCCATCAGTATGAGACCGCCGCGATGAGCATGTATGCTCTGATCCTGTGCTTCCTCACCTTGCTACTCGTGGCCAAGAACCCGTTCTCCTATTACTGGGAATCGTTCGCCGCCCAAGGGATCACCGAGGCCGATGTCCCCTTGAACGGAAAGGGGCTGAATCCGCTGTTGCATAATGCCTGGATCACGATCCATCCACCGATCCTGTTCACGGGGTTTGCTGCGATGTCCGTGAGCTTTGCCTTTGCCATGGCCGGCCTGTTGAAGCGCGAGTACCATGCCTGGATCAACGTGGCTCTACCGTGGACCCTCTTCGGAACGGCAGTACTTGGATTCGGGATCATGTTAGGGGGCTTCTGGGCCTATGAGACCCTGGGATGGGGAGGCTTCTGGGGCTGGGATCCGGTAGAGAACTCGTCGCTGATCCCATGGCTGGTGAGTGTAGCCCTGGTACATACCATGCTGGTTCAGAAGCGGACGCACGGCCTGGTGAAGACCAACATGGCCTTGGCGGTAGCGGCCTTCGTGATGGTGTTGTACTCCACGTTCCTCACACGATCCGGGATCCTCGGCGATACGTCCGTGCACTCATTTGTCGACCCCGGGAAGTTCGCCTTCTGGATCCTGTTGGCCTTCATGATCTCGTTCACGGCCTTGGGGTCGTGGCTGATCCTGTCTCGGCGTACGGACATGAATGTGAACCGGGAGGACTTCTCTCCCACCACCAGGGAGTTCATGCTCTCGATCGGCGCGGCCCTCGTGATGGCGTCGGCGGTGTTCGTTACGGTAGGAACGTCCTGGCCGGTGTTGATGGAGATCGTCGGCCAGCCGAAAGTGGCCGTGTCGATCGCCTTCTACGACCAGGTGCATCTGGTGCTGATGCCGCTGATCTTTATCGTGAATGCGCTTTCGCTGCTCGTTCAGTGGCGGCACACGACACGCTCGGTGTTCGTTCGGAACCTGGGAGTGGCTTCGGCCGTGACCACAGCACTTACCGTAGGCACGATCCTCTCCGGGCTTGCCAGCGTACCGTCGGTGATCCTGGCCGCTACGGCATGGTTCTCACTGATCGTGAATGCGCAGACCGGCTGGATGCTGGTGCGCCGCTCGTTCGTCATGGCCGGTGCCTACGTGTCCCATACCGGGATCGCGCTACTGGTGTTTGGCGTGATCACAACGTCACAGTACGCCGAACGGTACCATGCCGTGCTGGTGCAGGGTGTGCCGACCGAAGTGGGAGGATATACCCTGACCTACACGGGTAAGGAACAGATCGAACGTCACTTCGCCGATCGCGAAAAACTGCGGTACGATGTACACGTGAGCGGACGGGGAGAGGACCGCACGATCTCGGCTATTCTGTACTGGAGCGACTACAATCGTCGGCAAAGTGCCTTCCTCGAGCCCGGCATTCGTTGGGGCATGATGAACGATCTCTATCTGTCGCCCAAGGCTACCGAGCTGGAGAATGTGTGGAATGCCCGCACCGTGCAACGCGGCGCATCAACGGTCAATCCCCTCGATTCACAACAGACGATCACGCTGGAGCGCTTTACCATGCCCATGGAGGAAGGTCCGGCAGAGGATGGACGCATGCGCATGGCTGCGATGTTGTCCGTTGCGGATCCCAGCGGAGGCACGAGTGAGGTCAAGGCGCTGACCTTGATCTCGACCGGTGCCGGCGGACCGGGGTTTGAGCCGGTGTGGACGCCGATCAACGGCGGCCCGGTGGAAGTCGGACTCACGAACATCACGCGCAACAACGAGGATCCGACAAAGTCTACCGGCGAGCTGGCGTTCCGACGTCAGGGTCAGGAGATCGGCACGCCGCGTGAGATCTTCACGGTGGAATTCAGTGTCAAACCCTTGATCTCACTCGTCTGGATCGGCGTGATCACGATGGTGCTGGGCTTTACGTTCAGCATTGTCCGCTATGTGCGGTTGGGGAGATAACCTACCGAAAGGGGTCTTTCACCCGTAGCGTGGACCCAATGCTCATTCCGTGTTGAAGATCTTCTGTGAGAAGCGTCGAACAGTCGGCGAGCAGAGCAGAAGCAACGATCATTGCGTCGTACGTTGAGATACCGTAGCGCTGCATGAGCGACATCCCGAGATCGTGGGTGTCAACAGTGATCGGTACTACCATGCAGAACTGCCGGATCACCTCCGAGAACTCGGCGGCCTCGGATATCGTCAGGTTGAATTTTCGAGTGGCGACGCTGACGCATTCGTTCAAGACCTGTACACTGATCGTGGGGCGACGTTTCAAGATGCGCTCTGCGACGCGTGACTTTCTGGCATCGTCACTCATCAAGTACAGAAGGACATTCGTGTCGACGAACTCACGAACGCTCATGGTCTGCTTCTCGATCGTATCGGAATCCTTCGGGCATGCGTCCGCGAAAGCGTCGTATGCGCTCGAGTAGAGCCTGAGGGTCATCCAGCTTGTGCACAAGGAAGGTCTCGAGATCCCCGGCGATCATCTGGATCTCGTCGCCTTCAACCAAGTCAAGAGCCTTGACCAGCTCTTGTGGCAGTCTTACAGCAAGACTGTTGCCCCATTTGGATACGCGCATCGTTCAGTCCGCATAGATATACACAGCACTCAATGTATATCATGCTCTCGAGATAGGCAAGCCACCCCAGGCTTTCACTCGAGAGGGATCGTAGGGCGCGTGCTACCGCCACACCTTCTGAACGTCTACCTGAGCCCCTTGCCGCCGCACCACAATGTTCAGACCAGGTTGCAGTGCTACCAGCTCGCGTCCCATCACGTCGTAGATACGAACGATAGGAACCGCAACCAATGGATCGAAGAGGCGCACGCGGCCACCGGCTCGGCACAACTCACTCACCCACAGCTCGCCGGGGATCTCGTCGTGATCGATGTCCAACCCCTGCCCCAGATCATTGTACCAACTCGGCGGGAGCACGTGGATCGAATCGGTTTCGACCATGCCCCACACGGCACGCCCCGGGATCACCGCTACGGTATCGCCGATGTCAAGGGTGTCGAAGGAAGCATCGAACGTGATCGTTCCGCGGAGGTCAGTGGAAGGGGGCTGGGCATCACGTGGCACAAAGACCGTGCGATCGTAGGTGAGCGAAGCCGTAAGACGTTTTGGCGCCAGGGCATCAAAACTCAGCCGCTCGCCGATGGAATCCACCACCACCGTGAAGGCAACGCTGTCTCCGGGGGCGGCCAGTGTGTCCAGCACACGGAGGCGTACCCATGGACGGTACAAGCGCTCGAAGGCCATGCCACCGGTGTAGCCATAGGACTCGGCCGGGCCGTAACCGTAGGCGATCACACCAAACAGGGAGTCGCCGGTGATCTCGTGCGTTCCGGCGTTCACCGGCACGTGTACATAGCCATAGCCGAAGTCCGTGGTATCCACGATCTCCGTGAGCGGGTCGGCAGGTACCCCGTCTACCTGCAGCGAGCCACTGGCAGCCATCGGTGCGATCAGCGTCAGATAATGGACAGTGTAGAAGGGCGTGCCGGTCGTGCGGGGTTCGATCGACACGACCCGATAACCGGGTAGGTACTGTTCGATCGGAGGGATCAAGATCAGCGACGGGTCACCTGAGCGATTGAACTGGGACACACGGCGATTCGCGCTGCGGTCAAGGATCGCCACCAGGATCGGTTTCGAGCTTTCGATCGTGCGCCCGGTGCTCAGCGGCAGATCCCAGGTGGTGCCCGCATTGATCCGCCAGAGCGGCCAGCCATTGATGGATATCATCGTGCTGTCTTCGTGCGCTAGAATGCGCATCACCGACACATCGTTCTGGCCATCCTTCACCATATCGGAAGGGGGCTGCATCGGCGGTACAGCAAAACGCTTGCCCCAGGTGTCCACGCTGGGGACCTGCTCTACGAGGATGTCGCGGCTGGCATCGTCCCGGATCACCGGTACCTGCGCACGAAAGTGGCTGGATAGGACGGCCACCGGCTTGTTGCTCCGAATGCGCGATCCGGTCAGATCGTCGTTCTGACCGGTATAGGTGATCGCGGCCTGTACCAGGTAGACCTCGCCACGATCCAGGAGGGCCGACCGGGTCCGACCCGGCCCGGTAGAGGTTCGACCGATCGACAGGTCGATGTCGATCACTGTGCTGTCTGCGGTAGCGACCACCACGAACTGCGACGGATAGGCATCGCTCATCAAGGGCACTCCGGCGATCGAGTCCACCCGCGCATCCGAGGCATACGACATCACGCGGTGATCGAAGCCCAGCGACTCAACGGGCAGCACCAACCAGGCATCGGAGGTGTTTAGATCGCGGCTGACGGCGTACACCGTGAGGTCCTTGTCCGAGCGGATGTTCACACTGGCCGGATGAGCCTGTTCGCAGTCGCCCGTGGACCCGTTCGGATAGCGGCTGCCGCGCAGCTCATAGTCGGTCATCTCGAATTCGACCTTGACCACGGATCGGGCGGGGACCGTGCGATTCAGCACGTTCACCTCGCCGGTGTGTCGGCGAGCTTCAATGGTCACGCTGGCGGCCTCATCGGCCGAAAGGAACACGGCCAGCACGGGTTCGCGATTCACCGGCGAGTGATCATTGGGTGGGAAGGCCACCCAGAATTCCCGACCCTTGCTGTCGCGGATCGCCTGGGCATGCACACTGGTTCCCAGTACCAGGAGCATCAGGAAGGGGGCGATCCAGCGTACTGTTGTCATCTGGCAGCGATGGTTCGTTCACAGAGGTCAAACATCTCACGAGCACTGCGCTCCCACGTGAAGGTCGATGCCCATTGCACCGCCCCCTCACTGAGGCGCGCCCGTTCCGGGTGATCCACCAACACGCGCACCAGGGTGCGAGCCAGCACCTCGATGTTGCCATACGGATACAGCAGGCCAGACACGCCATCGCGAACGGAATCCCGGAGTCCGGGCACATTGGCGCTGACCACGGGTGTGCCGGAGGCGTTCGCTTCGATATTGGTGATGCCCCAACCTTCCTTGACGGAGGAGTTCACCACAACGTGCGCCGCGCTCAGCATGCGCGCCTTGTCGGCATCACTAACGAAGCCGTGAAAGGTGACCGCGTCAGACAGGTCGTGAAAGTCCACCAGACGTTCAAGTTCCGTGCGTTCATCGCCCGTGCCGAGGATCTCCAGATGCGCATCCGGGATGGTCTCTCGTACGATCGCCAGAGCCTGGATGATGTGATCCACGCTCTTGTACTTCTTCAATCGTCCGAAATAGACAATGGTGGGTCGGTCGGCCTTGTTGCCAACGCGCATCGGAAAGCGCCGATGGTCGATCGCATTGTGGATGATCGAGAGGTTGGTAGCGGGGAAGCCCCTTTCCAGACATTCGGCTCTGGTGCTTTCGGAGACCGTGCAGACCGGCGTGCGCCGATAGATGCCCGGAATGCGGTCTTCGAAGAGCTTGACGTACATCCCGGCGGCCCATCCTACCTCATTGAAGATCGAATCGCCAAAGAAGTGGTGTACCAGTGCCAGGATCGGTCGGTCCACATACAGTGGCGTGAAGAACGGGATCTTGTTGATATCGTCCACCACCAGATCGGGCTTCATGCGGCGGCCGTGGCGGTACCACCAGAAGGGGACCGCATAGTTGAACAGCGGACGTGATCCGATGCGGAAGATCTGTAGGTCGTCCAGGATCTCGGTGGAGGCAGCGTCGCGGTGCCCGCAGCACAGCAAGCTTACCTCATGGCCCATGCGGGCAATGCGTCCGAAGATCTCGTGCAGGTGTACTTCCGCCCCACCCGCTTGCGGGTGCGTGCGGTCCTGCCAGTTGATCACCAGGATCCGCATCAGCGCTTCGGCGTCTCCACGGTCACTTCCACCGTGCGCGAATAGAAGCGTCCTTCCGGTGTGTTGTTATCATACAACGGCAGGGCTTCACCCAGGCCGCGGGCAACGTTGGAAGGCAGTCCCAGCTCGCGGGCAACGGACACGGCACGGCGTTCGCTCAGCCCCTGGTTGTACGCATCGGTACCTGTGCGATCCGTGTATCCGGTCACGCTCACCGTTGAGGAAGGTGTGATGCTCTTCTTGACCTCGTCGACCATGGCGCGGTGTTCAGGTGTGAGTTCGGCACTATCGAAGCCGAAGAGGATCATCGAGTATCGATCCACACGGCTGTCGGTCTGGGTGCCCTTTTCATCGAGTCGGCGCTCGGACACCGGGATCCGCTTGGTGGCAGACGGTACTACGGCATTGTTGGTATCCGACACGGCCAGCAGGTAGCTCAGCTCGGTGGTTCCGCGCGGGATCACACCAGTGCGGCCGTTCAAACGCCAATCCACCGTAGCCGGGATGGGATCACCATCCTTGAAGCCGGCGGTGATCACGCCGCGTCGGGCCACGAACAAGCGCCATTCCTTGATCGGCACGCGAGGGTCGATGGACGGACGGAAGCGGATCGCCTCCGGCAGCGTGCGGCGGATGGTGTCTTGCGACTCTACTGGTGCCAGGATGGACGCAGACGAGGCTGTGATCTCCACTCGACGGTTCTCAGCGCGTCCGTCGTCTTCGGCATTGTTGGAGGGCGACGTGGGAAGCCCCTTGCCATTCACCGTGATGCGGCTTGCACTGATCCCCCAGACATCCACCAGGTAGTTGCGTACAGCATTGGCTCGCTCAAGCGCCAGGTCCATGCCTCCGCGTTCTTCGGGGGTAGCATGCCCGGTGAGGGTGATCGACGCGCCGGGCTCGTCGGTCATCCTGCGTCCCACGATGTTCAGCACATGGTGGTAGGTCACCATCGCGTCCAGGTTGTAGAAGTTGCTCATCGAGAATCCGTCTCGCTGATCGCTGTCCACGCGGTAATAGCGTTCCGACAGCGTGTAGGATTCCTCGTCAAAGAAGACATAGGGGAGGAGGGGGCGGATCCGGCGCGATTCGAATTCCTCGACCGAGATGCTGGTGAGTTCCGACGTGGTCCCATCGGCATTCAGCCCTTCGGCGGATACGTTGGACACGAACCGCACACCCGGAGTACCCTTGGAAGGCGGTGTAAGGCCCAGCGTGAACTCGTAGAACTCCTGGTCCGTAAGCGAGTCTTCGATCTCCGGAGGTACGAAGCTTAGCGCAAGTCCGGCGCGGATATGCTGAGCCGTCCACGACACACCACTCACCGGCCCAAAGGGAGACAGGGTGAGCAGGATCTCCGGACTCAGGAACATCGTACGGTCTTCATTCAGCGGTAGGTCGTAGCTGGCGCCAATGGTCAGCCCAACGCCAACGACGGATGCGTCCGGGATATCACCACTGAGTACGTTACGCTCGCGAGAGAGGTTGGGGAACGTAGCATCGGTAGGGGTAACAAGCGTTTCCTTCTGGTCGTAGGTCGACGAGAGGATGTAGCCCGCGGTGATCCCACCGAGCAGCGTTAGGTCCGGTGCCACCGTGAAGCCAAGCAGGGGCTCCACGCTGATCTGCTGGAATGAGGCATTCAGGTCGTGCTGGATGGTGGCCTCGTCCGGTCCACCATTCATGTCCACTACCGGCTGGGTCTCAGTGGCCGTGAAGGCGGCACCGTACGACCAGTAATGCAAGCGCAGGTGCAGACTCAGGTCCGAAGAGAACGGCTTGATGTAGGTCAGACCGAGCAGCCAGCCTAGCGACGTACTCGATGTGAATTCCGGACAGCAGTTTGCCACGTCCGGAAGTTGCTGGAAGCTGGCAAGGTTCATCGTCAGGTCCACATTTCCCAGCAGGCCCAGCCTCTGCGGCGGGGTGTTCGAGGTGGACTGTGCAGCAGCAGCCAACGGCGTGAGCAGGATCAGCAGAACAAGAGCGAGGTAGTTCATTCGGTTCTTCATTATCGCACCACGCTGATCCGGTTGGACAACTGTTGCGTGCGCGTTCGCATGGTGATCATGTAGCTTCCGATCTCTATCAGGGAGGCGTCCAGCGGCAGGAGGTAGCGCCCGGGCGACAGGTCGCGGTTCACAAGCATCTGAACGATCTTGCCGGTCACATCCACCAGCTCCACGATGGTTGGCCCTTGTTCGACCACATCGATCACCACCGTGGCCTGATCCTGAACCGGATGGGGGATCACCTGGGTCGTGATACCCGGCGTTGGCTGGCGGCGGAGGAATAACCGTGGGCCACCTTCACGGCAAAGGTCGTCCAGGATCACTTCGCCATCCCGTGTGCGGATCAATAGCGTATCGGCAACCCACACAGAGTCGAACGACACGACACTGGAGGTATCATTGCCCCACGTGGTGGTGAACCGTAGACGTGTCATCACATCCCCGGAGGCAGGGATCGGCAGCGTCACGGTAAACGTGCGATCTCCGTTGTCGAACGTGTTCTCCACGCCCACCGGTGTAAGGATCGTACCATTCACCCGCATGCGGGCATGGATCTCGGTCACTTGTGTGCGATCGAAGTTCAGCTTGTCTGTGATGCGGATCGGCACTTCCACTTCCGTGCCGATGTTGGCACGAACCACATCGGCGGTAAGAGTTGCACCGATGTAGCTCTTCACGGTAGCACGCATGGCAAGGGACTGTGTCCGGCCGCAGACAGAGTCGGCAAACGTATGAGAGGCCGTATAGAGCTGTCCGGGTATGCCACCCTTGAAACGCACGGTAAACGTGCTGGTCCCACCTGGCGGTGTGATGTTGGGTTCAATGGCCTCGATGCGGAAGTCGCCCAGATCGATCGGCTGCACCGACCATCGCAGGGACACCGTGCCCGTATTCAAGATCGAAACGTACTGGATCGCCGACTCATTCTCATTCACATTCTCGAAGGATACCGTCGGCAGCGTGAGTTCGTAGCCCACCGAGTCCCTTCGAGCAACGATCGGGATCTGAAGCGTTCCGTCGGTACTTCCTGTACCATTGGAGCTGATCACCAGTCGAGCATCCTTGGGACCCACGATAGAAGGGGTAAAGGCCACCGAGATGCTCTGCACCTGCTGCGGCTGCAGCGTGATCGGAAACGCCGTGGCGGCAGGTGAGGTAATGGAAAATTCGTCGGCGTTGCTGCCGGCCACCGTGATGTTGTAGATCTGCAGCGGCGAGGATCCATCGTTGCGGACCGTGGCTTGCTGGATCACCGTGTTGGCAGCACACGGGTCTGTGGTGTACAGGATGGATTGGTTGCTTGTAGCGATCCGAGCGTCTCCGGAGCCTTCGCCATACAGGCGGAACACCAGGATGGAGCCATCGCTGCGCGTGAGTTCCAGACGAGCCCCATATCGGGCAACTTCCAGGGGTTCGAATCGGATCACGATCTCCCGTGGCTGGGTTGGGGATACCGTAAATGCGCCGCCACCGCTGAGCACGGAGAACGCCCCACTTTGCAGACCAACCAGGGCCGTGCGCGTGATGCTCAAGGGTTGCCCGCCGGAGGGTACCGTGAATCGCAACGTGGTATCATCCACGGTCTGACCTGCCAGGTGGCGACCGAAGTCGCAGATGAACGACGTGTTGGTTGGCAGGATACTCTGGCAGATCACGTCGGGTTCAGCTGCCTCGCCTTCGAGGAAGGAGGTAGCTGTTCCCACGCCGGTCTCAAAGACCACCAGGGCATTTCGAGCGCCGGAGGCCGTGGGCTTGAAGGTGGAGGTCACACTAAGCTGCTGGCCTGGTGCCAGCTGCACCGGCATGGCCGGGATCTCCAGCGTGAAATCGTCCACATTGCCACTCACGATCCTGGCAGAGAGTACGGTCAACGTGTCGGTTCCAACATTCGAAAGCATGGACGTGGTCTTATCGATGCTCTGTCCCACCATCACGGTTCCATGATTGGCGTCGGCCGTGGCAGCTGTTCCACCACGGATCGTAAAGGGAGCATCGCTGGCATCCTCCACAAGCGAAGCGCGCGTCACGTTCCAGACACGGCCGGCGTAGTCCGTAGCACCAGAAACGATCCGGTCGCCCGACTCATCATAGGTGGCCGAATAGACCGCGCCCTGATGTCCGGCAAAACTGTTTAGTGGCAGCAGATCGGTCAGTCGCCAGATCTTCACTGTACCGTCCGCTCCGGCGGACGCCACGTTCTGTCCGTTGGCCGACACATCCAGATCCAGGATCGAGGCAGTAGCCGGGGCAGTTTCGGCAAGGGGCTGGCCACTCGTAGCCGACCACGTGCGGACGGTAAAATCGGCACCACCGGTGATCACGGTCCGGCCATCCGGACTGATGGAGACGGCATAGATCTCGGCGGTGTGCCCGGTGAAGGTATGCACGATCGTATTCAGATCATCGGCGCGGCGCATGCGAGCCACATTGCCCTCGGCTGAGATCACATACTCGCCGTCCGGGGAATAGGCTACGCTCAGGCAGCGCACCGTGGGTAGACTCAGAGTTTGCAGGCGACTCAGGTCGCTGGTGTTCACCAGCGTCAGGCTGGCGTCGGATCCAACGGCCAGCGTACGGCCGTTTGGTGCATATGCTACGGACCACACCTTCGAATCGGCCAGATAGGTTCCGGTGCGGGCGTTGGTGGCCAGGTTCCAGAAGCGCACCGAAGCATCATGACTTCCCGAAGCTACCGTGAGACCATCAGGATGCAGATCCAGGTCCCACACCCAGTTGCTGTGGGATCCCAATTGTCGCAGGGCAGCACCGGTGTTGGCATCCCACACGCGGATGGTATAGTCGTGACCACCGGTCAGCGCCCAGCGCCCGTCATTGGCAAAGAGGGTCGCATAGATCGGGGAGCGGTGCCCCACCAGGGTAACGACATCTGAGTCCGGAACGGCCGTGCGTTGGATCCGAATGCGTCCCTGCGTGGTGAGGTCGGGTCCGGGACGCCAAGAGTAAGACAGGCCGGTGGCCTGTTCGGTGATACTGGTCCAGCTGGCACCGTTGTTGGTGGATGCCTCAATGCGAACCACGTCGCTGGGCAGGGTATTCGTCCAGGTGATCGTCACCGGCCCTTCGCCGGCCGTATAGGTCTCGCCGCCGTTGGGCGACGTTACCTGCAGGCGATCGCCGGTGTTCAGTGCTCCGGCTCGCAGATAGAGCCGGTCGCCGGCACAGATCGTGCCGGAGACACCGGCTGTTGCCGTCAAGCGCACCGATCCGAAGGTGCCTTGTGCCCCACCGTTGTACCGGATACGAAAGGTGCGTGATGCTCCGGGGGCCAGGGTTTCCGGAGTGGAGACCGGATCCTCGATCACAAAGGCCGGGTCGGTCGACACGGCAGCGGCGATCTGAATGCTCACCGGTCCGCGTGCAGTAACGGTGGCTGAAAGGGTTTTGGCGCTGGCGTCAGTGCCGAAGTCGAGTCCATTCGGCGACCACTCCAGGGAGGAAACGGCTGTAGCGTCTGTTGTTGCAGTCACAACGCGCGTTACACCACCAGAGGTGATCTCCATCGTGAAGGAAGGCGTACATGGGTTGGGGTTGGAGACCGCCACCGTACTTCCGCGCAGCCGTTTGGCATGGGCAATAAAGCCTTTCACATGAGCTTCCACGTCTGCCTGTACCTGTAGACCGTCGATCCATGCACCGCCGCTCGCTTCTGCCAGTTGTCGGAGGTGCGGATGCAGGGATGTGCTGATGCCAACCACATAGACCTGGGTCTTGTAGGTAGCGGCCGCTTCGATCGCACGATCGACCTCGAAGGCTGTTGATCCATCTACCAGCAGCAGCAGGACGCGTCCACCCGGAGCATTTGCCAGATGACTGAAGCCCCCCATGGTTGCGCCGAACAGGGCACCATTCAGGTCAAATCCTGAACGAGGGACCAGTTCCGTAACGGCGCCGGCGTACGAGGTCAGATTGGTCGTGAGGCCATGCAGCAGGGTAGGCACGTTGCTGAAGCGAGCCAGGGCGATCTGATCGACCGCAGCGGTTAGCATGGACGTGGCAGTAGAGGCACCGGCCTTGATCAGGGCATTGGCTCCGTTCCCCGCAGTGGACGATGAAACATCGGCCATCACGTATAACGAGATCGGACGCTCTGCTCCGGGCGTGTCTACCGTGGTCGTGCTGGGTACCGTGGTGCCGTCAACCGATACGGATACCGACCCTACAGCGGGTGTGGTCAGGGCTCCGGCAGCATCAAAGGCATAGAGTGCTACCTGGGCTTGTGTACCCTGCACGCGGTAGCCGGTAGCGACAATTGTTTGAGCGAAGACGTCGGCAAACGAGAGTGCGAATGCAGCGATAACGATCAACACACGGGACGATGGCATCAGGGCTCCGAAGTTCTTTCCACAAGAAACCCCAAATGTACCATTTGTGACGCGGTCTAGCGCACGTTTGTGGTGATCTCGATCACGACGGTCCTGTTGTAGGCGCGGCCTTCCGGCGAGGCATTGGCGAATCGGGGAGACGCTGAACCAAGGGCTTCAATGGAAGTAGCATCCAGGCCCAGGGCACGTGCCACACTCAGTGCCCGCCGTCGCGAGAGTTCGCGGTTGTATTCACTCGAACCCATGCTGTCGGTCATGCCGAAGATCTTCACCGAAGCCCCTTCCCGGATCCGCTCCCGAACACGGTCCAGTACCCGGGCGTGGTCGGCGGTCACGTTGGCATCGTCGAATGCGAAGAGGATCAGAGAGTATCGCTCGATCTCGGTATCGGCGCGCCGTTCAGCGCGTTTGCGTTCGACGGTCAAGTATGAGATCGGCACCGTATCTCGCTCCACCGTGGTTGCTCCAAGGCTGTCCACCACGGTCAGGGTCGACGTCAGGGGGCTGGGTCTTTCCCGCAGGAACTGCGGCACGGCAAGGGCCAATTCCATGGTGCCATCGGTGGATGATGCCCTGGACTGGTGGGATGGTGTGGCCACGTGCAGGTCGGCAGAGACCACGCCGGGGTAGGAGATCACCGCCGTCCGCGCGATCGCCTGTTCCGGACGAATGGTGCGGCGAACACTGGCCAGTGTGATGGGTAAGAGGACGTCCGGATCGGCAGGGACGATGTCGACGCGTCGATTCTCCTGTTCTGCCAGGATCGCATCGTCGGCATTGCTGGACCGGGTAGGCATGGCCGGTAGCTGCCGTGCTTCTATGCGGATCCGGTCGGCGGACACGCCAAGCGAAACCAGCGCGTTGCGAACGGCCAGGGCTCGACTTCGGGCGAGCGGAAGCCCCTTGTCTCTGGAGGTATTGGACGTTGCGCCGACCAGTGTCACCCTGCTCGAGGTCGACCGCAAGCGATCGGCCACGATCGCCAGCACACCATGCATGGCCTGGTCGAAGGTGGCCATCTCCGCAACGGGCACACGGGCCCCGTTCACATATCGTGATGGGAGTTCGGCTGAACCGTCATCGAAGTACACGTGACCAAGGACTGGCAGCAGGTCCAGAACGCGTGTCTCTTCGATCCGGATACTATCCAGGTCGACCACGGAACCATCGGGGCCGATCGCCTCCACCCACAGGCTGGCTAGTGTTGTAGGCGGTGTTCGTGGCTTGATGGGTGCCACAGGGATCGGTTCAACCTTCGGTTCGGGCGCTGGTGCAGGAGCCCATCCGATCTCGATCCCGAAGCGGATCTCGGACACGCGCCAATCCACGGCACCAGCCACGTCCGTCAGCGGCAGATGGTAGAAGACCTCCGGAGCCATGAACAACGAACGCGAGCGGGTGAGCGGGATCACGTAGCGCGCTCCGACCACAGCGGTGAACCGGGTAGACTGAGCCTCGGGGATCTCCGCATCATGATTGACCCATGTTCGGTCCGTACCCAGGTAGCTACCATAGTCTTCCGGCTCGGTAAGGGTCTCTTGTTGCAAGAAGGCATGCTGGGTGACAAGACCGAACCGCACTCCCGCCATCACATCCAGGCCGGTCACGGCCCGATAGGCCAGCAAGGGTTCGAGGGACACACTGGAGAGCGACGCGTCGAGCTCATGCGTGAAGACGGCCGGAACAACACGTGCCGTATCGCGCAGGTCGGCCACAAAGGATTCCTCACTGGAGATGAACGACCCGGACTGGTTCGCATAGGTCAGGCGAGCCATCATGCGCCAGTCAGCAGCCAAGGGCAGAGTGAGGAACCCGCCGAACTGCGCGCCGATGCCGGTTCCGGTGGTGAACTCCGGACAGCACGACGCATAGTTCCCCAGCTGGGTGAAGTCGGCCTTGTGAATATTGAAGGAGACACCACCAAGCAGGCCGAACTCCGTTCGTGGCTGTTCCACGGGAGACTGACCGCGCACGGGAAGCGACCACAGGGACGCAGCAACGGCAAGAGTGATCAGAGATCGCATCATGTGGGTTCCGTGCACTCACATCCTCCAAATGTGACCATCCAGCAACGCCTCCGTGATCTGGTCCCAGTGATGAGCCACCATCCGTGCTCTGGTGGATGTGACGTCGCTCTTGACCACACTGTTCCCATGGTCGCCGGCATAGAGGATCGCTTCCATTCCCAGGTTCCTGGCACCGTCAATATCGGTCCGTTCAATGTCTCCAATATGCAACGCACCAGTTGGATCCACTCCGGCTGCCTCCAGGACGCGATAAAATGCCTTGGGATGGGGCTTGGCCACGCCGGTTTCATCACTGAAACTGAAATGCGAAAAGAATCTGAGAAGTCCAGCATTGGCAAGTACTTCGCGCAAAACCTCGCCTGACGAAACAGCCGTGTCGGAGACGATCGCCAGCTCGAACGATTCTGCCAGCCGAGGGAGTGCCGCTGCTACGCCGGGTAGCACGCTGGGAGGATGCAGCAGGATCCCACGGCGGTAGACCTCGGTTACGCGTTGTACGGCTTCGGGGTCTGCGGGCATCTCCAGGGTAGCCCACATGTGCAGCACCATTTCATCGGTTTGCGGGGTGCGCTGTTCTTCGAGCCAGAGATGCCGGAAGAAGGCCCACGCCTGGTGGCCGGCTTCGTGCACGTCTTCGATGGACAGGGTCCGTCCAAGCCGCTCGGCCTCGGCCAGCATCGTTTCGGCGCGGTGCTGGTTCCGGCCCTCGCCGTTGGAAGAATCGACCAGCGTATTCCAGAAATCGATCGTGATCAGGCGGACGGACATAGGGGTGCGATGGGGCAGATCGTGCACTGGGGTCGCCTAGCGATGCAGGTGCGCCGACCATGCGTGATGAAGAGGTGATTGAGTTCGTTCCAGCGTGTTTGATCGACGAGGTCCATCAGGGCGTATTCGATCTTGACGGCGTCTGTGGTATCGACCAGCTTCAGCAGATTGGAGATCCGGGTAACGTGGGTGTCGACGGTAATGCCGGGGATATTCCAGCAGTTACTCAGCACGCAATTGGCGGTCTTGCGTCCCACACCGGGCAGCGAGGTCAATTCGTCCATCGTGTTGGGTACACGGCCGCCGAACCGATCGATCAGCTCCCGGCAGCAAGCTTGAATGTTCTTGGCCTTGTTGCGGAAGAAGCCCGTGGGTCGAATGTCTTCTTCGAGTTCCTCCTGCGGCACGGCCAGGTAGTCCTGTGGGGACCGGTATTTCTCGAACAGACCAACGGTCACGATGTTCACCCGTTCGTCGGTGCACTGCGCCGACAGGATGGTGGCGATCAGCAGCTCGAACGGCGTGGTATAGTCCAGGCCGACCTTGGCGTCGGGGTAAGCCCCCTTCAACCGATCCAGGATGGCGGCGAGGCGTTCGCGCTTGGCTGATCGGGATTCACGAGGCATGGGTGGAGGTCTGCTGACCGGGGACGTTGCGGTAGTAGTGGTAGGACCGATGATCGGTCTGAGCGATCACGATGTTGGCCGCACAGGCTCGTTCGAAGTAGTGGGCATCATCGGCATAGATGCCTTCCTGAAAGGGGCCGAGGTGGGCCGCCACGTCGGCGCGGATCACAAAGGTGCCGCCCACCACGCAGTCGTCGATGTGGACCCTGCGGCTGGGGTCGTCCTTGTCGATCACCCACGGATCGCCGATCACGAGCACGCCACCATGCAGAAGGTGGATCTCGCTGTGGTCGAGCAGCATCTGCTTGCGGGTGGCCAGGTGATCAGGGGCGTAGGCGTCGTCGGAGTCGAGGAAGGTGAGGAACAATCCCTGTGCAACAGACATCCCCGTGTTCCGGGCGGCGGCTGTGCCACCGTTCACCTCTCGGCGAACGTACCGGATGCGTGTGTCTGCGGCCGCGGACGCAGAGACCAGGTGAAGCGTGGCATCCGTCGAGGCATCGTCCACCACGATCAGCTCCCAATCCGTTTCGGTTTGGGCTTGCAGCGACGCGATCGCCCGTGGAAGGAGGTCGGCTCGGTTGTACGTGCACATGATCACGCTGAAGAACGGACGCATGACCTCAAGTTACGGTAGGGCCGACAGATCACTCCCGGATGACTCCCGGAATCACTGATTCCGGGAGTGGGGTCCGTACCTTTGTTGTCTATGGACCTCATCGACATCTGGACCACCCTGTCGGCCAACCATATTCCGCTGGATCGCGAGCAAATGGAGCACCTCGAGCGCTACCATAACGATCTGCGGTACTGGAACGAGCGCGTCAACATGGTGTCGCGCAAGGATGTGGATCATCTGTGGGAGCGCCACATCGTGCATTCGCTGATGCTGCTGCGGTATGCCGAATTCAAGCCCAAGGCGCGTGTGCTGGACATCGGGACGGGAGGGGGCTTGCCAGGGATCCCGCTCAAGATCGCTCGGCCGGATCTGCGAGTCACCCTGGTGGACTCCATCGCCAAGAAGATGAAGATGGTGGCCATGTTCGCTCAGCACACGGAGTTCAAGGATATCACACCGATCACCGCCCGCGTGGAAACATTGATCGAGAGGCCGCACTACCGAGGCGCGTTCGACGTTATTGTGTCGCGCGCCGTGGCCAGAACATCGATGTTGATCTCGTGGACCCGCCCCTTGCTCGCCTCCGGCGGGTACTACGCCTTGTTGAAAGGGGGCGATCTCCGCGAAGAACTCGATGAGGCACGGAGCGATCATCCCGGCATCACCATCACCGAAACGCCGATCGATGTGTTAGGGATGCCGTGGTTCAAATCCGATGAGAAGAAAGTGATCACGTGCCGATTCTCCTGATCGTTCTCGTATTGTCCATCCTCCCGCTCAGAGCCCAACGCCTGGACTATGGCTCGGCCGGTGTGAGCCCCGTGGAAGCTCCTCGGGCATTGTCTGCCGTCAAGCTCGCTCGCCTCAAGTATGGTGGGGGAGGAGACTGGTACAACGACCCCAGCAGCGAAGTGAACTTGCTGCGCTACGTTGCCGCCAATACGAATATCCACGTCGACCCTGCGTATGAGTTCGTGGATCTTGAGTCCGACAACCTGTTCCAGTACCCGTTGGTCTTCATGACCGGACACGGCACGGTGAATTTCTCTCCTGCCGAGGCCCGACGCCTGCGGGCTTACCTGGAGCATGGGGGCTTTCTGTACATCGACGACGACTACGGAATGGACGAGAGCATCCGCAAGGAACTCAAGAAGGTCTTCCCCGACCAGGAGTTCCGCGAGCTTCCCTTCGACCATCCCATCTACCATTGTCACTTCGAGTTCCCGAGCGGACCGCCAAAGATCCATGAGCACGACAACAAGCCGGCTCAGGGATTCGGCTTGTTCGTGAATGACCGGTTGTGCGTGTTCTACACCTACGAGTCCAATCCGGCCGATGGCTGGGCCGATCCTGAGGTGCACCACGATCCTCCGGATAAACGCGAAGCCGCTTTACGCATGGGTACCAACATCGTGGTCTATGCACTCGGTGGCGGAAGGAGAGATCGAGAACTCGAGTAATCGAGTAACTGGATACCAGGAATACGGCACACAGCCAACAGCAACAGCAACAGCAACAGCAACAGCAACAGCCAACAGCAACAGCAACAGCCAACAGCAACAGCAACAGCCAACAGCAACAGCCAACAGCAACAGCCAACAGCAACAGCAACAGCAACAGCAACAGCAACAGCAACAGCCAACAGCAGTGAACATTCAACACCAACTCAAGAACGTCGGCCGACAGGAGCACCTCTGGGTGATTGCCCAGGGCATTGGACGCACGGTTGCCGTGTCGAGCATTGCGCTGCTTGCTGTCGTAGCGGTGGAAGCGGCGTTCCCGGGCACCAAGTTGGCGCGGCAGATCCTCTGGTGGTTGTGGGTTGGTAGCTCGGCCACGGTTGCCGGTGTTCTGTTGGCGCGTCCATTCGCACGACTGTTGGGCCTGCTGCCGACCGATTCCGTTGAGACCCTGGCCCTGCGCGTGGGTGCGCACTACGGCGATGTTCGCGACCGACTCTCCAATGCCATTCAGCTAGCGCATTCTGCTCGACGGCAGGGAAGTGCCGACCTTGCCGCACTGGCGATCGACCAGGGACTGCAGAGCGTTGTTGGCAAGGACCTATCCGTGATCATCGACAAGCGGCCTGTTCGCACGGCCTTGTTCTGGGCTGTCGGTAGCCTGGCCACGTGCATGCTGCTGCTGGCGGTCCTGCCGCATTCGCTTGGTGCAGCCTTCGTGCGGCTGCAGCAATACGACACGTCATTCATGCCGCCGGCACCGTTCCGGATCTCCGTGGTGGCAAGCCGCGACACAGTGATGCGGGGTACTCCGGCCTATGTGGACGTGCGCGTATCCGGAACCGCTCCGACTCAGGTGACCCTCTGGATCAAGGAAGCGAACGCTGAACACTATGTGTCGTTTCCGATCCAACTCGACACGGCTACCACCGTTCGGCACCAGCTGCCGGGGTTGGCCTCCAGCGTGACCTTCTATGCCGATGCGCCGTGGAACGAGGACGGCGTCCGCAGCGACACCGGCCGCATCGTGGTGATCGACCGTCCACTGGTGCGCACCCTCAGCGGCAGAGTGGTACCGCCATCGTATACCCGACTGGCACCGGCACCGCTCACCGAGCGTCAGGCCGACGTGACCGCCCTGCGGGGTTCCGTGGTCCAACTGGTCGTGACGGCCAGCAAGCCCCTTGCCAAGGCACGCGTGATCATCGAACAGCGGCGTGATTCTGCAGTGGTGGACTCTACGGTGATCCCGATGGAGGTGAAGGGGGCTTCGGCTTCGGGCTCCTTTGCCGTGTCGGCCGCCGGAACGTATCATATCCGTCTGTTCGATCAGGACGGCCAGACCAATGCCGAACCGATCCGCTATAGTATCGTGGTGTTGAGTGATGGACATCCGTCGATCACCATGAAAGAGCCAGCACGAGATGCCGATGTGGATGTGTCTGCTAAACTCCCACTGGTAGTGGCCATCTCGGACGACTATGGATTCACACGCCTGACGTTGAACTATCGCCTGATCAAATCTCGTTACGCCCAGGCCGAGGAACGTTTCACCACGAAACCACTATCGATCGCGTCAGGCGCTACCACGCAAGAGATCGGTCATGTGTGGGATCTGGCCGACGTTGGCATCACGCCGGATGATACCTACGAGTACTACCTGGAAGTGGCCGACAACGATGCCGTGAACGGACCCAAGACAGCGCGGACCACAACGTATACCGTCCGCATGCCGTCGCTCGAAGAAGTGTTCGCCGAAACGGACCGCACGCAGACCGAGATCCAGAAAGAACTCACATCACTGATGCAAGAGTCTGAGCAGATCCGCAAGGAGGCCGACGAGTTGCGCCGCGAGATGCAGAAGCAGCAGGCCCAATCGCAGCGTCAGACAGACTGGCAGGATCGGAAGAAGGCCGAGGAGTTGGCCAAGCGTCAGGCCGATCTGGAGAAGCGCATGGAGCAGACGGCGGAAAAGCTCGAGCAGATGACGAACAAGCTGGAGCAGAACCAGGCTATTTCGCCGGAGACGCTGGAGAAGTACAAGGAGCTCCAGGAGCTGATGAAGCAGGTGCGCTCTCCCGAGCTGGAACGCATGCAGGAGCAGATGAAGAAGGCCATGGAAAACCTCTCGCCGGAGCAGCTCGAAAAAATGATGAGCGAGTTCAAGTTCGACGAGGAGAAGTTCCGCCAGAGCATCGAGCGCACGCTGAACCTGCTCAAACGGGCGCAGGCTGAACAGAAAGCCGACGAGCTGGCCAAGCGCGCCGAGGAACTCGCCCGGCGTCAGGACGAGCTGCGCCAGCAGGCCGAGAACACCAATGCCAGCGACAAGAACGCGCGGGAGAAGTTGGCCGAGCAACAAGAGCAGTTGCAGAAGGACCTGGCCGACCTGGCGCGTGAGTCCAAGGAACTCGAAGAGTTGATGAAGGAGATCGGGTCCGACATGCCGATGGACAAGATGGATGCCGCGCAGAAGGACCTGAACGCCGATCAGACCAAGCAGCAAATGCAGAAGGCGCAGCAGCAGATGGACCAGGGACAGATGGACCAGGCATCGCAACAGCAGAAGAGTGCTTCCGAGAATCTGCAGCGATTTGCGCAGCAGATGCGCCAGATGCAGAAGCAGATGCGTCGCAACGCCAACAAGGAAGCGATGAAGCAAATGCAGAAAGGCATGGACGACCTGCTGGACCTGTCCAAGCAGCAGGAAGCCTTGATGCAGCAAATGCGGGGCATGGACCCCAGCTCATCGCAGTTCCGTCAGGCCGCCCAGCAACAGCAGCGCATGCAGCAGTCCATGCAGAACATCGCCAACAACATGTTCCAGCTCTCGCAGAAGTCCACCAGCGTTAGCCCCGAGCTGGCCCAGGACCTTGGCGACGCGATGCAGGCCATGCAGGACGCCATGGGGCAGATGCAGAATCGTAATAGCCAGATGAGTGCTCAGCAGCAGGCCGGTGCCATGCAGAGCATGAACTCCGCAGCGCAACGTATGAGTGATGCGTTGGGATCGATGATGCGTGGAGATGGGCAAGGGCAAGGCGGCCAGGGTCAAACGCCCGGTCAGGGGCAAGGCAATGGCCAAAGCCCCTTTCAGCGGTTGCAGCAACTGGCCGAGAAACAACAGGGCATCAATCAGGGTATGGACCAGATCGGTCAGGGTGGCGGCGGCGGCAGCCAGATGAACGAACAGCAGCGCGCCGAGATGGGCCGTCTGGCATCGCAACAGGGCAAGGCACTCAAGGCTCTGGAGGAACTGGAGCGCGAAACGCGTCAGGCCGACGGCAGCAAGAAGCCCATTGGCGACCTGCGGCAGATCGCCGACGAGATGCGGGAAGTGATGACCGATATGCAAACGGGATCGATCACTCCGGAGACCCGCTTGCGCCAGGAGCGCATCCTGAGTCGGTTGTTGAACGCATCGCGATCGATGAACGAACGCGATCGGGAAAAGACACGGGAGTCGAGAGTTGGCCAGGATGTCACGCGACGCAGTCCCGACCCGCTGGATCTGAATAACGGCGAGCGTCGAACCATGCGCGACGTGCTGGAGCAATTGCGCAACGGCTACACCAAGGACTACGAGCACCTGATCCGTCGGTACTACGAAGCTCTCCAGAAACGCAACCTGCAGGTGGACCAGCAATGAAACTGGTGCTGCTGACCTTGGTGCAATCAGCGCTGACCGTTGGAGGTATGGGGCTGATCGGACTTGCCGTTGGTGGCAAGCCCCTTACCATCTCCTCGCTCGTTGCAGCCATCGCATCGTGGCAGGGGGCTGGTGGCATCGCCCTGTTGATCGGCAGCTTCGTGATGACCACCGTGATCCTCTCCTTCGCGAGACTGTCGGTCTTCATTCCGTTGAACACGGCGATGGTCTTTGTGCTGACCGTGCTCTTTGCTATTGGGGTGCACGGAGAACGGCCGAATGCCATGATGTTGTTCGGTCTGGCCATGATCGTGGTCGGCATCGGCGTGGTGGCTTCGCAGCGCTGAGGCTGCATGACTTTCGTCACAGTTGATAAGGGGCTCTCTGGCCGAACTTTGCGGTATGAGAACCCTGGTTGTTGTACTTGTGGCCCTGGCCTGGGCCAATGTTGCGCCGGCGTCGGAGTGGACGCTGCGTCTGGAACCTCTCGCGATCCCGGAGATGCCGGGTGTGCAGTCCTTTGTCTCGGCAACGGTAGATGGTCGGATCGTGATCATCGGTGGTCGCACCGACGGTCTACACCAATTCCGTCCACCCACCTCGTTCCTGGCCTCCGATAACAACACCACGATCTATGTGGTGGACCCGGATACGCGTTCGGTACAACAAGCATCGGTTCTCTCGCTGCCTGTGCCGATCGCCGAGCAACTGCAGAGCACCAACATGCAGTTCGTCCAGTACGGGCACCTGCTGGTGATCACCGGCGGGTATGGCTATGCGGCTTCGGTCGGCGACCACGTGACCCACGGGCGCATCACGCTGGTGGATGTCAGGGGGCTGGTGGCAGATATCGATGTCGGTGCGGACATCAGTGGACGTTTCCGAACACTGCAGGACGATCGGTTCGCCGTTACCGGCGGCTACCTTGGACGCATCGGTGATACGCTGATGCTGGTGGGTGGGCACCGCTTCGACGGTCGCTACAATCCGATGGGTGGACCCTCCTTCACGCAAACGTATACCGATGGTCTCCTCCGGTTCACCATCGACACGATCGGTCCGACCTTCACCGCAACCACGATCAGCACCCAGACCGATGCCGAACACCTGCACCGGCGGGACTACAATCTGCTGCCGCAGATCCTGCCGGATGGACGTCATGCGTACACGGTTTACTCGGGCGTCTTCCAGCGCGAAGTGGACCTACCGTTTCTGCATCCGGTAACGATTACCACCACAGACTACCAGCCCCATACCGAATTCTCGCAGTACCTCAATCACTACCATTGCGCGTCCTTTGCTGCCTACGATTCCAGCTCGGCAGAACAGCACACCTTCTTTCTGGGCGGGATGAGCCAGTACGACGTCAACAACGAAGGCCAGTTGATCAAGGACGATCAGGTGCCATTCGTGCGCACCATCGCTCGCGTGTCGCGGGATGGGCAAGGGGCTTTCCAGGAGCACCGTCTGGACGTGAGAATGCCGGACCTCGAAGGCAGTAGCGCAGAACTGGTGCTGCGCGAGGACCTTCCACAGACCGACCATGGTGTGGTGTTGCTGCATCAGCTCGCCGCCGACACGGTGGACATCGGCTACATGGTGGGCGGCATTCGCAGCACCGCACCGAACATCTTCGACGTGAACAACGGCACGCAATCTTCTGCAAGCAGCGTGCTCTATCACGTCCGATTGGTCCGCAACGCAGCAACGGGCATCGATGCGGACAAACCGGTTGCACAGGAGCACCTGCTCATTCTCAAACGTGCACGTTTGGTTGACTCGTCGGTGCAGATCGACGTACATCTCGAGCACGAAGGCGATGTCTACCTCCGCTTGTACGACGTGACGGGTCGCCTTCTGGAAACCTTCCTCGGTACACGAGAGCCGGCAGGGGAGCGCACGTTCACGCTCCCGCTTCGCAACCATCGGGGACCGGTGATCGTGGCTGTCCAAGCGTTAGGTCGAGTGTTGACGGCGAAGGTTCAATAAGCCGGCCGGCAGAGCATTCCGGGAGTCAGTGACTCCGGGAGTCGTACGCTTCCGAGTCATACTCCGCTGCCGTTGGTCGGATGGCGGTTGGCTCTTCAGTTGCGCACCGCTTCGCCCACATGAGCGCCATCACTGCTGCTTCCAGTAGAGAGTTCGAGGCCAGGCGATTGCGTCCGTGCATGCCGGTATATGCGCACTCACCGAGTGCATCGATCCCGTCGACTGCCGTGCGACCGTTGATGTCGGCAACGATGCCGCCGCACTGATAGTGGGCGGCTGGACGGATCGGGATCAGGGTGGTTGTAGGGTCGATGGAATGTTCTGCACACGTGCGGAGAAACGTCGGAAACCGCTCCCGCAGGACCATAGGATCCAGCTGCCGAGCATCGAGATACACATGATCGGCTCCCGTGAGAGCCATTTCCTCCAGAATGGCGGTCGTAACAATGTCGCGTGGTGCCAGATCGCCTCGCGCGTCGGCCTCGCGAACGAATGACTCACCGGCTGCATTCACGATGCGCGCGCCGGCTCCTCTTAACGCCTCCGTGACCAACGAAAGTGGCTGGTCCTGGTCTCGAGAGTAGATCGCCGTGGGGTGGAATTGCATCGCGTCGAGTTCCTGTACGGGTAGTCCCAGGCGGCCGGCGAACTTCAGTGCGTCACCAACAGCGCCTACGGGATTGGAGGTCCAGCGGTGGTGCCATCCACTTCCTCCCATCGCCAACACAACGCGCGACCCTCTTCGTTCGATGAGCCTGCCACTGGCTTCCTCCTCAGCGGTGAGTGTCCAATACGGATCGTCTGGGCCACGAGAAACATCGGTTACGGCCGTGTGAACGCGGGTGCAGATCTTTCGCTGTGCGCAAAGGTGCCCATGCAGGGCGCGCATCACCTCGTAGCCGGTTCGATCGGCAACGTGTATCACGCGAGCTACTGCATGGCCTCCTTCCCGAGCGTAGTGATAGTCAGATCCCGCTCGGTCGAATTGCACACCATATCGCTCGAGAAGGCCGATCACGTGGTGCGCCGAGCCAATGATCCGCCGAACCGTATCCTCATTGTTGCTCCTATGGCCAGCTGACAATGTATCCTGGACGTGCTGATGGACGTCACTCGGGTCGTTGAATCGGGGGACGGCGATACCGCCCTGAGCCATCGAACTTGCACCGGCATCCAGAGCCCCCTTCGAGAAAAGCTCGATCCGGAGATCGGGTCGCGCCGACGCCAATTCCAATGCAGCCAGGGTGCCAGCTATCCCGCTGCCGATGATGCAGATGTCAGCATGGCGCTCTCTGTTGGTCTTCATTCTTCGTCCATCTAGTTCTCCCGGAATCACTGACTCCCGGAGTCATCTGCAATAGGATCAGGCCGCTCGGAAATACCTCCAGCACTACATCCCCACAAATGACAAATTAGGACAAAAGACGCCGAAATCAGATATTTGTAGCTGTTTACGTCATTCAATCAAGATCACCACCATGAAACGCACCAACGAACAGGCTCCGATCACGGCCGAGATGAGTCCGGCCGACCTAAGCCGCCGCAGCCGCACCCGCCGCTCCTGGGCCGAACCCTACAAGATCAAAATGGTCGAGCCCCTTACGATGACCTCTCCGGCCCAGCGCCGCCAGGCCATCGAAGAGGCGGGATACAACACGTTCCTCCTCAAGAGCAAGGATGTCTACATCGACTTGCTTACCGACTCCGGCACCAGCGCCATGAGCGACCGTCAGTGGGCCGGTATGATGATGGGCGATGAAGCCTACTCGGGCTCAGAGAACTTCTTCCACCTCGAAGAGGCCGTCCGCTCGGCCTACGGCTACCCCTACGTGGTGCCAACCCACCAGGGCCGCGGCGCGGAACACCTGATCTCCCGCATCCTGATCAAACCGGGAGACGTGGTGCCCGGCAACATGTACTTTACCACCACCCGCCTGCATCAAGAGCTGGCAGGGGGCTCGTTCGTAGACATCATCGTGGATGAAGCGCACGACACAATGGCACGCCTGCCGTTCAAGGGCAACGTCGACCTAGCCAAGCTTCAGCGCGTGATCGACGACGTGGGACCGGAACGCATTCCGTACGTGACCATCGGTGCTACGGTGAACATGGCCGGTGGACAGCCGATCTCGATGCAGAACCTGCGCGACGTGCACCAACTCTGCAAGCGCTATGGCATCCGGATCATTCTCGACGCCACCCGCGCCGTGGAGAACGCCTGGTTCATCAAGGATCGCGAACCGGGCTTTGCCGATCATACCGTAGCCGAGATCCTCTTCGAGATGTGCTCCTATTCCGACGGCGCTACCATGTCGGGCAAGAAGGACCTGCTGGTGAACATCGGCGGCTTCCTGGCCCTACGCGAAGAAGACATCTACGACCAGGCACGCTCCCTGGTGGTGGTCTACGAAGGCATGCATACCTATGGCGGCCTGGCCGGCCGCGATATGGAAGCCATGGCCATCGGCATCGCCGAAGCCGTACAGGACGATCACATCAAAGCCCGCATCGGTCAGGTGGAATACCTCGGACAGAAACTCCTCGGCTGGGGCATCCCGATCGTGGAACCCGTTGGCGGCCATGCTGTGTATCTGGATGCCCGTCGATTCCTTCCGCACCTTACGCAGGATCAATTCCCGGCTCAGACCCTGGCAGCCGAGCTCTATGTGGAAGGGGGCATTCGAGCGATGGAACGCGGTATCGTGTCCGCCGGACGCGATCCGAACACCGGCAAGAACCACCATCCCAAGCTGGAACTGGTGCGCCTGACCATCCCTCGCCGCGTGTACACGCAGGCCCATCTGGATGTGACAGCCGAATGCATCGCCGACCTGTACGAACGTCGGCATACCATCCCGGGCCTGGAAATGGTCTACGAACCCAAGTACCTTCGCTTCTTCCAGGCTCGGTTCCAACCGTTGGTCCTGGAAACTCTCGCAACCCCAGATCTCACACCAGAGCTGGCATTAGCAGATTAACAGATTAGCAGATTAGCAGATCAGCATGACCATCATTGAACCGTTCAAGATCAAGGCCGTCGAGCCCCTTACCTTCACCACACGGGAACAGCGGGAGCGGTTGCTCGAGCAAGCGCACCACAACGTGTTCCTCCTGCGGGCCGAGGATGTACTGATCGACCTGCTGACCGATTCGGGCACCACAGCCATGAGCGCACGGCAGTGGGCGGGGATCATGGACGGCGACGAAGCCTATGCCGGCTCGCGCAGTTACTACAAGTTCGAGAAGGTGCTCAAGAACCTCACAGGTCTGGAACACGTGATCCCCACGCACCAGGGTCGCGCGGCCGAGAAGATCCTGTTCTCGCTGGTGGGCGGTCCCGGCAAGAGCATTCCCAACAACACGCACTTCGACACCACCCGCGCCAACATCGAATACTCCGGTGCCGAAGCCGTGGACCTGCTCAATGCCGTGGGCAAGCAACCGGAGGTCCGCGCCGACTTCAAGGGCAACATGGACGTGGACGCCCTGGTGGCCTTCATCGAAGACCGCGGCGTGGAGAACATCCCGCTCGTGATGCTGACCGTGACCAATAACTCCGGTGGCGGACAGCCGGTGAGCATGCAGAACATCAAGGATGTTCGAGCCGTGTGCGACCGCTTTGGTTTGCCACTGTTCCTGGACGCCTGCCGATTCGCCGAGAACGCCATGTTCATCAAGATGCGCGAACCCGGATATGCCAATAAAAGCGTCCGCGAGATCGCCCAAGAGATGTTCTCCTACGCCGATGGCGCTACGATGAGCGCCAAGAAGGACGGCATGTCCAATACCGGCGGCTTTTTGGCGATGAACGACGACGACCTGGCCGGACGTGCCCGCACGGTGCTGATCGTCACGGAAGGCTTCCCAACATACGGCGGCCTGGCTCGACGCGATCTGGAAGCCCTGGCGATCGGTCTCGAAGAAGTACTCGACGAGAACTACCTGACCTATCGGCTACGGACCATCGAGTACTTCGGCGATCGCCTCCTCGAAGCCGGTGTCCCGATCCTGGAGCCCACCGGGGGGCATGCCGTGTACCTGGACGCCAAGCGCTTTGCGCCCCATATCCCTCCCGAGCACTTCCCGGGACAGGCCATTACCTGTGCACTCTATCTGGAAGGGGGCATTCGTGGCGTGGAGATCGGCTCTCTAATGTTCGGCTCCACAGACGCCTCAGGCGTCTTTCAGGCACCTCCGATGGAGCTCGTCCGCCTAGCCATGCCTCGCCGCGTTTACACCCAGAGCCATGTGGACTACTGTGTGGAAAACATCGTTCAGGTCTTCAATAATCGCGACAAGTTAACGGGCTATCGCATTGTAGAAGAAGCACCTTACTTGCGGCACTTCACAGCGAAACTGAGCAGGATAACCGCTAGACGCTAGACGCTTAACGCTAGGCGCTAGACGCTGAGCCCCGATACACGAAGTACGCACCCACGGCCATGAGAAGGGAGGCCGGGAAGGCCGAGCCTAGGCCGAGGGGTGCAACGGCCAGGAGGAAGGCCATCGCGCCAACCGCGGCGATCCGTGCCCACGTCTTGCCGAGCAGCATGCCGATGGCGATCAACCCCTGGCCGATAGCAACGGTCATAACCGCGCCGGTAACGTGATCGGCAAACCAACCGGTGATGAAGTCGGAGTAGAAACGAACCGGCGTCAAGAGTGCATAATCCAGGTAGACGTCTGGTGTAGAGGCCACGGTATCCAGGTTGAACCACGACGCCCAACCGAAGAGCGCAGCAAAGAGGTAACGGGCGATGCGGACCCATTTCCATCCCGTGATGGCCAGGATCGCGCCGCCAATATTGGACGTCCAGTACGCCAACCAGAACGTCGAGTCGCTGATAGGGAGTTGCATGTCACAATATGCAGAGATCGCCGCAAACGGCGATCTCTGCAACTGGTTGATATCGTCGATCAGCCCCTTACTGGCCAACCTTCATCTCGACGCGGCGGTTCATGGCACGGGCCTCGTCGGTGGTGCCTTGTGCGAGTGGACGCGACTCGCCAAAGCCTTCGGAGTGTACGCGGCCTTTGTCGATCCCGCCGTTCACCACGTAGTCCATCACGGCCTTTGCACGGCGCTTGGACAGGTCCATGTTATAGTCTTCGGCACCCTGATCGTCCGTGTGTCCCTCAAAGGTCATCTTGATCGCTGCGTTCTCCCGCATCAGCTCGATCACGCGTTCCAGTTCCGGATAGGACTCGGACTTGAGTTCGGCCTTGTCGTAGTCGAAGAAGACCAGCAATCGCTCGCCGCCACCTTGAAGGGGGCTCAGGTCGATGTCCTTGCGGATGGTCTTGCCTTCGGCATTCGGCGGCACATCGTACTGCTCCGAGTGGAACAGGTAGCCCGTGCGCTTGGCGGTAACGGAGTAGCGACGTCCGGGCGTGAGCGTGACGAAGTAGCTGCCGTCGCGATCGTCGCTTCGAAGCTGTGCAACCGCTTTGCCGGTAGACAGATCCGTGACCACCAGGTCGGCACCCAGAGGATCCTTGGTATTGGCATCGCGTACGGTGCCTTCCACCAGGGTGACCGGTTGGCTGGGGAACGGGTTGGGAACGGCCAGGAAGTTGTCGTAGTCGCCGTTGGCGGTTGCCCGTGTGAAATAGGCCTGGTTGGAGTTGGGGATGGACGTGTAGAAGAGCTCGTCGGCACTGGTGTTGATCTCGGCGCCGGCCCATTTCACGTTCGTGGCCAGACCGTTGTTCACGGTGGAAGCATAGATATCGTAGCCTCCGGATCCGCCGGAGCGATCCGACGCGAAGGTGAGCGTGCTACCGTCGGCAGCGATCACGGGCGACATTTCATTGGACGCCGTGTTGACGCCTTCGACGGGGCGTGCCACCGACCAGCCTTTGGAGGTCCAGGAACTCCAGTAGATGTCCGTTCCGCCTTTACCGCCGGGACGGTCGGACACGAAGTACAGCGTGCGTCCATCGGCCGTGATCGTGGGTTGGGAGTCGTAGGCATCGGAGTTGACGACGCCGCCGAGGTTTTGCACCTGTTCCCAGGACCCATTGCGCTTGGAGGCCATGTACAGGTCTGTACGACCCGTGGTGGCCACGTCGTGCTCGTATGCCGCAAAGATCATGGTCTGTCCATCGGACGACAAAGCGGCAGAACCAACGTGGGTAGCGTCGTTCACATCGCCGCGCAGCTTCCGCGGCTCGCTCCAACCATCGGAGGTGCGTTCCATGGAATACAGCTGTTGTTCGCCGCCGCGTTCGGACGTGATGATCAGCATCCGACCGTGGTTGGTCGGAGCCGGAGCAAAGTCGTCGCTGCCGGTGTTGTGATCGAGTGGTGAGATCTGAACGTTCTGTGCGGAGGCCGTTACCACGGCGGCCATCAGCACGGTCAGCATGATGATGCGTGTCATGGTGGTCTCCTTACAGCGAAAAGCCGAGTTGAATGATCAAAGCCAGCGTGTTCAGTGTGGATGGGTCGTAGGACAGGGCTGCGGTGGACTGCGAGAACGGTTGCGAGAGATCCACCGCCGCGAACTCGCCGTTCATCGGCGTGAACATGTACTGGTAACGGAGATTGGGCGCAAGGTAGATCGACTTGGACAGCGCAAAGCGATAGCCCAGTCCAATCTCGAGGCCGAAGCGCGAGGTGGCATACTCGGCAACGGAGTTCAGACCGGAGGCATCCGGAAGCAGGTTCTGCGCTACGGTGGTCTCGCGCTCGATTATGTCGTACTGACCCGGGTTCAGGTCGTAGTCCACGGTGATCCACGTGTTATCCGGACCGATCTTGGTCACCTTGTCGGTACGCGTTACATCACCCATCACCATGTGCATGATCGGGCCGAACGTCACGAACAGGTTCTCGGTTAGGTCGGCACGCAGCAGCAGCGCAATGGCCAGGTTGTTGGCCGTGAGCGAATGCTCTGCCGTAACGTCCATCGGCTCAACGGAAAAGCCGTCCACCTGCCCTCCACCGGGGCCACCCGCCCCCCCGATCGTTGGGGCATCCAGTATGCCATTCTTTGATCCTGAAGCTGCTTTGGCGTCATAGGCCAGGCGGAACTGCAGTCCGATGGTGCGGGACAAGCCGACATCTACAAAGACGCCGAATTCGGGGGAAACACCGAAGCCGGACTCCAGGGCTGCTTCCGGGGAGTTCTCGATCACCGGGTCGCTGGTATATCCCTGTCCAAAGAAGTTGAAGTTGGCCCCACCCTCGATACCGATCACGAAGGGGGCTCGAGTTTTCGACGAGCTCGACGAGGTGCCGCCGAGCGCGCCTGAGCGGCCGTTCGGACGCAGGACATCCTCTTGAGCAGAAACGGTCAGTGCACCACCCAACAGCAGTGCCACCACTACGGAACGCATGGATCCTCCTTGATTGTAGATCGATGCCAATCTACTACAGCGGAGGCCTGACTTGCTATCGGTAGCCGTACGGTAACAGGAAGCGTTAGGGGGTAGGGGGCTCAGTAATTGTCGATCTGGGCCCGCTGCAGGGTGCCGGAATAGTCCACGTACACCGTCTTCCACTCCGTAAAGATGTCGAACACGGTCCAGCCCCCTTCACGGTGACCATTGCCGGTACCCTTGATGCCGCCGAACGGCATATGGGCTTCGGCACCGATGGTGGGAGCATTGATGTAGGTGATGCCGGCTTCGATATCACGGATGGCGCGGAAGGCGGCGTTCACGTCGCGCGTGTACAGGCTGGAGGAGAGTCCATAGGCGCTGTCGTTGGCGGCGGCCAGGCCTTCTTCGAAGGAGCTGACCTTGGTCACACTGAGGACCGGTCCGAAGATCTCTTCCTGAAAGATGCGGCAGGTTCGCGTCACGTCCACAAAGATCGTCGGCTGGATAAAGTATCCATTGTCGAGTCCGTCACCGGCAGCTCGGGCTCCGCCCAGGAACAGTGTGGCTTCCTGCTTGCCGATCTCGATGTAGTCCAGGATCTTCTTCATTTGCCGTTCGTTGATCACGGGTCCGACCTGCTTGCCGGCGGTGCGGCCATCGCCCAGCACCAGCTTGGAGGCAGCCCCTTTCAATCGATCGAGAAACGCATCGTGGATGTCGGCATGCAGGATCAGGCGCGACGTTGCGGTACAGCGCTGTCCGGTGGTGCCAAACGCGCCCCAGAGCACGCCTTCCAGAGCGAGGTCCATGTCGGCATCCGGCATCACGATCTGAGCGTTCTTGCCGCCCATCTCGAGCGATACTTTCTTGTTCAGCTCTCCACATCGGGCGGCGATCGCCTTGCCGGTGGTGGTGCTGCCGGTAAAGCCGATGAGCTTCACGTCCGGATGTTCTACGAGCGCACTGCCAGCTTCGGCGTTGCCGTGTACCACATTGAACACGCCGGCCGGAACGCCGGCTTCTTCGAGGATCTCGGCAAAGATGTTGGCCGAATGGGGCGAGTCGTCGCTCGGTTTGAAGACCACCGTGTTGCCCGCTGCGAGCGCCGGGATGATCTTCCAGGAGGGTACGGCGATGGGGAAGTTCCAGGCCGTGATGATCCCGCACACGCCGATCGGCATCCGGAAGGACAGGTTCATCTTGTTGTCCATTTCGGAGGGGGCGGTGTAGCCGAACAGTCGACGGGTTTCCGTGGCGGCGTAGTAGCAGGTATCGATGGCCTCTTGAATGTCGCCGGACGTTTCAAAGGTCGGTTTGCCCATTTCGCGTGTCATGATGTCGGCCAGCTCCGCCTTGCGTCGCGCAAAGATGTCGCCCGCCTTCCGCAGCATGTCGCCCCGCTTGGGTGCCGGCATCAGGCGCCACGCCTTGTAGGCTTCGGCAGCCGCCGTCACGGCGTCGTTCACGTCCTCGGCGGACGACAGCGGGAACGCCCCGATCACGTCGTTGGTGTTCGCCGGGTTGACGTTGTTGAAGGTGCGGCTGGTTTTCGATGGCGTCCATGCGCCTTTAATGAAGTTGTTCATCTCGTAGCTCGTAGCTCGTAGCTCGTGTCACAAAGTGATCGTCTATTGTCACGGAGCCTAAAACTACGGAGCAATGTGATGGTCAAATCCTATCAGGACCTGGAAGTGTGGCAAATCGCAATGGCGACTACGGCCGCGGTGTATGCATTGAGCGCGACGTTCCCATCCGGAGAGCGTTTCGTGCTGACGCAGCAGCTACGTAGGGCCATGATATCTGTGCCCCTGAACATCGCCGAGGGGCATTCGCGAGGGAGTCAGCGTGAATTCCGGCGATTTCTCAACATTGCCATGGGGTCGCTGTCCGAAGTAGAGACATGTCTGGACCTTACCCAACGGTTAGGCATCATCGAGGGAGTACCCCCCGCATTGAGCGAACGAATGGATGCCCTTGGTCGCAAACTGAGATCCCTTCAAAAGTCAGTTGCTTCTCAACTTGACTAAGATCCCAACCTACGAGTTACGAGCTACGAGCTACTCGCGAAACAACGGGTACTCCGTCTCCACCAGCCCCTTGGCGATCTTTTTGAGTTTGCCGGAAGAAAGTGTTCGACGGATGGGGGAGAGGCGTTCGAAGAAGTAGATACCGTTCAGGTGGTCGATCTCGTGCTGCATCACGCGGGCAAGCAGGCCACCGACCTCGCGGACGTGTTCCTTCATATGGCGATCGAGAAAGCGCACTTGAATGGCTTCGGGACGGATCACCACGTCGCGCAAGTCGGGGAGGGATAGACAGCCTTCTTCGAATTCTTCTTCTTCGTCTGAAAAAGCTTCGATCACCGGATTGATCAAGGTCAGGGGGCCGTCCACGCCGTCTTCGTCATCGGCATCGGAGATGTCGATCACCGTCAGGGCCAGCCCCTTACCAACCTGATTGCCGGCCAATCCAATGCCATTGGCATTGTACATGGTCTCGAACATGCTGTCGATGAGCGTATTGAGCTCATCGGTCATGTCGTCGATCGCGGCGGTCTTCTGCTTCAGGACCGGGTGGTTGTAGGTGTAGACGGGGAGGATCATGCTAATCTGCTAATCTGCTAATCTGCTAATGGGCTAATGGGTTGGTGCAAAATTGGTGAATTCCTGACGACGATTCAGGGGACCGTATCGTATGTTCCGCCCATGGTCCTGCTGATCGTGAAATACCTGGTCAATGCCGGCATCATTGTGGGGGTGTCGGAGATCGCCAAGCGGACGGATCGCGTGGGAGCGTTGATCGCGTCGCTACCGTTGGTAACCATCATGGTGATGGC
>JANJTN010000143.1 GCA_024711065.1 bacterium | reverse complement strand
CGGCGGAGCGTCTGAAAGAACGTGAGCGTGGCCATGTCGCGCTGACCGTACACCACGGGTGGACGCACAATGGTGGCCGGCAGCTGGTTCATGGCGCCGATCACCACATCCTCGGCCAGCTTCTTGGTGCGGCCATAGGCGGTAAGGGGCTTTCTGGGCATCTCTTCGGTCACCGGTCGGTCCGGTGCCGTTGCCGGACCGCACACGGCCAGCGAGCTGATATGCATGAACCGCTGCAGATTGGGCCGATAGGCCAGTGCCGCATCGATCAGGTTCTGCGTTGCGCCTTCGTTGCCTCGCCGGAAGTCCTCCTCGTTCTTGCCGGCTGTCTGGCCGGCTACGTGGATCACGGCATCCACTCCATCCATGGCCCGCTTCAGCGACGCCAGGTCGTGCAAGGATCCTTCAACCAACTGGGCACGTTTTCCATCAAGCCAGCGGTGATTGCTGCTGGCTCGGGCGATATAGGCAACGTCGATCCCGCGTTCCAGCAGGATGTCCGTGACGTGACTTCCAACGAATCCGGTTGCTCCGGTGAGCAGTACCCTCACGCATTCCTCCGTAGTGATCGGGGCAAAGATACGCTAACCGTATCGGGCGAATCAGTCGGCGATCAGAACCGCTCGGGAGTCCGTCCAACGTCCGTGGATCATCTGCACCAACGCCACGCCGGCAGCGGCCTGTGGCAGGGCAAGTCGCACACGGTGCAGGCCTGGCCTCACAACCAGATGCTCGGTGCGCAGCACGGCACCGCGCACGTCCACGACGCGCAACACGGTGGCATCATCGGTCAGCGTGGTCACGTCGAGTTCGATCACACGGTCCTGCACGTGCACCACCTGCAGGGCGGCCGGCAGACCGAGGGCGATCACCTGGGTCTCCACGGCACAGTCGCCCACAAGCGAGAGCTGGCCGTCATCGCCGGTGATGGCGGCAAGGTTCGACACCACGGAGTCGATGGCGATCGGCGTGGCCCGGGCTCCTCCAAGGTAGGTACGACCGCGAATGACGGCGATGGGCGAGGCCTCCAGCAGTTCTGCTGCCGAGAGCGTGAGTTGTGCCACGCCGGGAGTGGATTCGGCCACCGCGGCCGAGACCCCGGCAGCTGCGCCGGTGGCGGACTCGGGCTTGAAGATCGATCCGTTATAGCGGAGGTAGACGGTTACCTGCTGCAGGCCAGCCCCTTGCAACGAAGCCGGAGCGGTGAGTGAAACGGGCACGTCCACAGCGTCGCCCACACGAGCGGTCAGGTTCTCCGGGATCACGATCACCAGTCCGTCGATGGGGTCAGACGGCATGGTCGACCCCGTAAGCGCGGTGCGCACGGTATCGGCGCACGCACCACTGGTGCGCGTGGTAAGGGTGGTCTGGTCCGTGCGTCCGGGTCCGGTATAGGTGTAGGCCAGCGTGATCACCACGGAATCTCCGGGTGCGATCACGGCCGGCAACGCCGGCTGGGAGCCCACGATGGAGAATGGGGGATTTACGCCATCAGGTGCGGCCACCGGAAGCCCCGTTTGTCCGGTATTGGTGATCACCACGCGGCGCTGGGTGGTCTGACCCGGCTGCAGCGTACCAAAGTCCGGATCGTCGATCACGGTGGTGCGTGCAGCACGGTCGGCTTGACCGCGGACCACCACGCGGACGGTGTCCGAGCAAGGACCAAAGACCACCACCACGGTATCGCGATCCACGCCGGCAATGGTGGGCCGGTATGTGACGGTGACCGTGAGGTCCGAAATGATCGTGGTGCCAACAGCGAGATCCACGTTGAAGGGGGCTCCCACGCTTACCGCGGTGACGGGCGCGCGAAGACCGTTGGTCTGGCTAGCGGTGATCACGAAGGTGGCCGTAGAAGAGTCCGGTCCGTTGCAGAGGTCTACCGTCGGCAGGTCCAGCGGCGTGGGCGCGGCCGCAAAGGTGCCGGCGAACCAGTTGCCGCTGTAGCGGATCGGCAGACGCTGATCGCACGCTTGACCCAGCAGAGTATCACGGACCACAAAGCCCCCTACACCGGCAGGCGGCGAGATGCGCACCGGAATGGTACGGGTCTCACCCGCCGGGATCTGCACCGGGGCACCGATGAGCAGCACATTCGCCGAGGTATTACCGGCAATGGTAGCGTCCACCGGCGAAGTGTTCTGCACGGCCAGAACCGTGTCCACAGAGCCCACACATCCCAGCACGAAGCCCAGGCCGAGGTCGGCTTCTACCAGGCTGACACGGGGGAAGAACGCTGCGGCCTGCAGGGTGGCCTGCAAGGTATCACGGCAGCTGGCAGACGAAAAGGGGAAGCCGATCACATCGGTGCGGCCGCGGTCGAGATCGGCACCGAGTGGACGGTACTGGATCACCACGGTGAACGACTCACCGGGCTCCAGGGTGTCCTTGCTGTCGGACCGAAGGATATAGAACGGAGGAAACACCAGCGGCACGCCGATGCGCACGCGGCCCGTGCCGGAATTGACCAGCGAGATGGAATCCACCACCCGAAGGTCGGAGGTCGGGCAGGCCGTGAACACTCCAAAGTCGATACCGGCCTTGTTCAGGCTGACCTCGCCTTGCTGGCGCTCGCCTCGCAGCTGCAGCGTCTGTGCCACATTACATGGTGTGGCGCGGAACGTGGCCGTTCCGGTGGTTACGCCAATACCGCTGGGAGCGAACAGCAGCGTAAGCGTCACGCGTTCGCCGGGCTGCACGCTAAAACCCGGCGCCGGAGCGGCCAGCGCAAAACCGGTGGGCATGGAGATCTGCGACACGGTGATCGCATCCGCTCCGGTGTTCAGGAGATCTACCGTGGCTACGGCCGAAGACTGGCATGCGCCGAGGATACCAAAGTCTACCAGCGCCGGTTCGAACGAGAAGCGAATGTCGGGGATCCGAATGCGGGTGACCTTCGACACACCTGGACAACCGGCCTGGTTCTCGATCAGCACCTGATAATCGCCGTCCTGTGTGGCGGCGTAGGTCGCACTGGTGGCACCCGGGATGGCTACGCCGTTCCGACGCCACTCATACCTCGGCGCAGCCGTCGTGGATCGCAGCAGCAGCGTATCGCCCTGGCAGATGGTCTGGGCACCGGTAGGCTGCATTTCCACTTCGGGGGCCGGCAGCGCGGTGATGGTGAGTGCGTCCGACGTGGAAGAACATCCACCGGCAGCGGTGATCGTGAGTCGGTACGTACCCACTTCGGAGACCACCAACGGGGAAAAGCCAACGGCCGTTACCGGAAAGCCGTTGATCGTCCACTGGAACGACTCAATGTTCGCCGCAGCGTTCGTAGTCAGGGTCACGGTATCACCCGGACAGATCTGCATCCGCGAGGCACTGATAAGGGGCTTGGGAGGGTTCGGCTTGAGCACGCGGGCCGACTGTGCGAACGTGGGCTGATACTGCCGGCCACGCGCCGTGGTTGGATCGGGCTGGCCGAGCTGATCATCGGCACCAAAGCGGTAGGCATACACGCGATACGTGTAGGACGTGCCGCAGCGCAGATCACGCGTGTCGGTGAACCGCTGTCCTTGCTGCGTGGTCACGATGCCGATCAGCTCTGCCGTGCCGGCCTTGGCACCAATGGCGTACAGCTTACCGTCCACAATGGCATCAGCCGGGAAGCTCACAAAGTCGTTCGTATCCCTCCAGACCAGATATCCCGAAACGCCGTCTGCCGGATAGGGATCGATCATCGGCGTCCACTCGATCACGTGGCGCGCCGGCGTCTGCTCGAGCACCGTGATGCTAGGCGCTGCCGACCACTCCGGTTCCCGCCACTCCTGCCACAGCAGATAGTTCACATCCACCAGGCCGTTGAGTTGCTTGCGATCGTCCACCTTGTTGGGCAGACCCGGAGACATATGGCGTCCGGTACTGGTGGAGTCGTTATTGCGTCCGGCGCGATAGGCCGCCAGCGAGCGTCCGGATACACAGACCGAACGCGGACCGATATTGGTGGTGTCGTAGCCCACCTTGGGATCTGGCGTGTTGTCCCACGTGGCGCCGGCCGGACGCCCGTGCATCAGTCCGTGCACATGCGTGGTGTCCGGACGAAAGATCTGCACAAAGTCACGGTCCTGGTTGATGTTCATCCCGTTGGAACCGGGAGCCGCCTCGACGTTCACGATCTCGAAGTAATTCAGATCGTACTGACTCAGCTCCAGGTAACCGTCGGCCGGATCTTCATCCAGGTTCTGCACGATCGACACCGGACCGTGAGAGATCAGAATGATCGTTCCGGCGCGCATGTGCTGCCAGAACGGAATATTCTTGAAGCGCGGTCCGCTTTGCCGCATATCGCCACCACCGCGGTTATCGGTGATGATGTAGCCGCGCAGATCCACATTGTCCGCCACCACCACGATCTCCGTCCACTCCGTGTCCTGCTCGGTGCTGTTGCGGTATTCGGACACCACCACATCCTGAGCCGTGGTCTGGCCGAACGAGACAAGCAGAAGGACAAGAGCAGCAAGGATCGATCGCATGGTTCCGGGCCGTGATGGTTGAGATGCGAAGGCGTTGGCGACGGGCAAAAATGCGCAAAAAAAAAGGGGAGCATGACGCATCATGCTCCCCCGGAAGTTCAGCAGGTCGATTACTTGACCACCATCACCGTCTGCAGGTGACGCGCACCGCCAACGATGGTCTGCAGCATGTACATGCCGGAGGCCACCGGAGCGGCATTGATCTCCAGTTCATGCGTACCGGCGGTCATCAGGCCGTTGGCGATCGTAGCCACCACCTGACCCGAAGCATCCACCAGGTTCATCTGCACCGTAGCAGCGCTCGGCAGCGTGAGCTGCACGTTGGCCGTAGCATGGATCGGGTTTGGTGCAACGCGGTTGATGGTGACGCCACCGGCGATCACATCTTCGTTCACGCTTACCACCGGACGGATGGTGACCGTTGCGGTGTCGGAGAGGACTTCGCCGCACTCGGACTGCACACGGCACCAGTATTGGCCGGCATCGTCGTTGGCAACGTTAGCCTTGGTGTAGGTAGCGGCCACTTCGCCGGTCAGCTCCGTACCGTCCTTGAACCACTGGTACTGGATCGTTCCCGAACCCGTTGCGGCAACGGTCAGCGTGAGCGTACCAGCTACCTGCACGTCCACCGTGGCTTCCGGCTGCGTGGTGATCATCGTGGCCGGGTTCACCGTAACCGTAGCAGCATCGCTGGTGATGGTGCCGCAGGCCGTGGTGATCTCCACCGTGTACTGACCGGCACGCACGGCTGTGGCCGACGTGATCTCGTACGTAGCATCGGTAGCGCCCGGCACTTCGGTGCCGTCCTGATACCACTGATAGGTAACCGTACCCTGGGCGTTGACGTTCACCGACAGCGTGACCGAAGCCCCTTCACAGACATCGGAACTTGCCGGCTGACCCGTGATGGTTGGCGGGGTAGCGATCACCACCGTGGCCGTAGCTTCGCCGGCGAGTGCCGGTTCCACGGTCAGGTAGGCTTTCACCGTGTAGTCGCCGGCCAGAGCGGCCGAAGCATTCTTGATCGTCAGGGTCGACGTGGTCACACCTTGATACACGGCACCCTCGGTAAGGGGCTGACCATTGCGGTACCACTGGATCATCAGGTCTTCGCCATCCGGGTTGGAATAGACATCGGCTTTGACCTCGACGTCGTTATTGCCGCAGACGCTCACGGTGGGGTTCACGAATTCCACATACACGCCGGTCGGGAACACGCGGACCACGCGGGAGTTCACGGTGCCGCAGACGCCTACCACCATGCAGTAGTAGTCGTTACCAAAATCGTTCTGCGCAAAGTCGCGGATCTCCAGGCGGGAGCTGGCCGTACCGTAGTAGTGACCGTTATCGGTCAGCATGGTCTGGCCCTTGTACCACTGGTAGCTCAGTACTTCGTTCGGGAACTCGGCCTGAACGGACATGGATACCGTTTCGCCGATGATGCCCGGAACGGCAAACGTCTGGGTCACGATCTTGGTCGGACGTGCCACGCGAACGTGTGCCTGGTTGGTCACCACGTCGCCGCAGGTACCATAGCCATTCACTTCGCACCAGTACACACCGCCGGAGTTGTACTGCACGTTCTGCAGCAGCAGGATCGGACCCGTTGCCAGCGGAATGGCCACGCCGTCTTTGTACCAGGTGTAGGATTCCACCGAGCCAGCCACCAGGGCGATCAAGGTATCCGTTTGGCCAAGGCACAGGTTCTTCGACAGCAGCGGCTCGACCATCTGCAGGGGCTCGACCACGGCAAACTTGCCCGAACGAGCCGTTTGCGACGGTTGATCCACACCCGTGATGCGGATGTAGCAATTACCCTGGAAGCCCGAGCTCGGAACGGCCCAGTCGTATCGTCCATCAGCGGCCGGGGTCGACCCCACGATCGTGGTGTACGACGCTCCGTTATCCACGGAATACTCCAGCATCACATTCTGCATGCCATCGGCACGATACGTGATCGTGTAGATCTGGCCTGCGCAGAGGGTATCGCCAGCGGTGGGGTAGGTCACACGAACTGTTGGCGTGTTCAGATAGATCGGCGAGAAGAACGAACCAGGACCGTTGGTGTACGGGTTGGTGCTCACACTATTCCAGTTGCCATCGGTGGACGTTGCGCTCCATACCACTTGACCCGTCTTCCACGAACGCTCCTCGATGCGGCGCACACCGCCGGCCAGCGTGTTCGGGATCTGCGTCATCCACGAGCCGGTCTTGTTCTCGATGTCGTCGCGATAGCGCGTGGTCGAGAAGTTGGCAACGGCGTTGTAGGACTGTACGATCGAGATGCCAAGTGGGCGGCCCGTTCCGGCCGTGTTGTCCCACAGCACCACGAAGTTCTTCTCACCAAGCTGACTGTTGCGCTCACCGATCAGGGTGGCACCCGTGTTGTCCGTGGTGTTCGTCATCGGTACCGAGGTCTGACCCAGCTGATAATTGCGGATCACATTGCCACCGCCATCAGCGATCGAGACCTGCCAGTACACGGTGTTGCCCGGTTGGAATTCGTCGGAGATCGTCGGCACCAGGTTCAGCCACAGCACTTTCGACGTTTCGGCATCACCCGTGGTGAAGAACGAATAGTCGCCCTCGTTGGTAACCGACTTGCCACCGGTGAACGTGTAGTTGTTCGTAGTAGCGTCGTAGTTCAAGTTGAAGCCCGGACCGGCACTGGTCGGATAGGTTGCAGGCGTCACGCCCACGCCCGTCACATAACGGTACTTGGTGTTCGGAGCCAGGTTGGTGAGCGTAACCAGCGAGTACGCCGGCGTATGGAAGCCGCTGGACGTGCTGGCACGGCCATAGATGTTCTGCGGCGTGAGCGTCTGCGTGATCACCGGAGTGGGGGAGACCACCACGGTGGACAGTACCTGGTTGCTGATGTTCGGCGCCGTAGCTCGCAGCGTGATGTTGCCGACCGTGGATGGGATCACGTTGGTGAACGTGGCCTGACCTTGGCTGGCCACCACCGACAGCGTGCCCGACAATGCACCCGGGCCAGAGATCTGGCTGATCGTGACGGTCCCGTTATAGGCCAGGTCGATGTTGTTGTCGGCATTGTACACGCGGATCGTGAACGGGCGCATCGGTGCACCGGCATACGCATGCAGCAACGATCCCGTAGTGGTCGCGTATGCCGGCATGACCGGCGAGCCGGAGAACACGTCCGACGTTACGCTGATGTCGTCCACGCGGATCGACGGGCGCGAACCCGAACCATCGCCATCCTGGAAGTACAGCCAGCGCAGCTGCACCAGCGGCTTGTTCTCGGCCGACAACGGCAGCTTGTAGGTATAGGTCTTGGCCGTGGTGCCTTCCACCGAAGCCGAGTGCTGCACCGGAGCGCCGCCGGCTTCGCAGTTCTGCCATGGGCCAGATGTTCCGAGACGGATCTGCAGGCGCACAGCGTATGGACGCTGGAAGGTACCAAAGGCCGCTGCCGTGAACGAGACGTTCACGTTGCCGCGTCCGGTGGTATTCAGCGCCAGCACCGCAGCACCCATGAACGCATTCGGAGAGTTGGTGCTCGTGGTCTGATGGAACGCGAACCCGTTGGTTCCCTCTCCGGTGATCCGTGCACGCGAGGTCAGGTTGTAGCCCGACACCCAGTCACCCACGGGGTCCTGATCCAGGTTGCCAAACTCGATCCGATCCGTGAAGGTGTGGAACACCATCGACGTTGGATAGGTCAGGGCAGCAGAGCTGCTTGGCCATTGCGTGAACGAGTAATTCCCGCCTGCCAGGTTAAAGGCAGCAGGGTTTGATTGTGCTGTGCCGGATACGGCAAACGCACAGAGGAGTACACCTACGGCTACTCCACGAAGGATAAAACGCATCATAACCACTTTAAAACGCGGTTCAACAAGTACTGAATTCTGACTCTAACCGTGCTAAACTATGGAACTTGCACGCATTGGCAAGCCCCTTTTCTTTCATCAGTGCGTAACGTTCCTATCCATGAAGGTAGGTGGGGTAGTGCTCGTCCAGCCACTGATAGGCCACGTCCGTGATCGTATCCAGGCAGCTTGGCTCGAAGGGCGAGATCAGGCCGCCGCTCTGCACGATCTGCAGGAATGGCTGGCTGCCGCCGATATCGCAGATGCGGAGATACTCGGCGAAGGCCGCATTCCGGTCCACCAGTGACTTCTGCCAGTACTGCAGAGCGCACGTCTGGGCCAGGGCGTAGTCGATGTAATAGAACGGCGACTCGATGATGTGCCGCTGGAACTGCCACTGGCGTCCTTCTTCGGCTTCCGGAATGCCGGCCGCATTGCGCCACGGAAGATAGAGTTCTTCCATGGCCTTCCACTGGGCATTGCGTTCGGCCGGCGTAGCCTCGGGGTTGGCGTACACCCAGTGCTGGAAATGGTCCACGGCGCAGCCATAGGGTAGGAAGATCAGCGCGCCGGCCAGATGATAGAACTTGAACTTGTCGGTCTGCGTCCCAAAGAACTTGTCCATCCACGGCCACGTGAGGAATTCCATGCCCATCGAATGGATCTCGCACGCTTCGGCCGTTGGCCACAGGTATTCCGGCACGCGGTGGTTGCGCGAGCGGTAGGCCTGAAAAGCGTGGCCGGCCTCGTGCGTGAGCACTTCCACGTCGTGCGTGGTGCGGTTGAAGTTGGCAAAGATGAATGGTACGCCGTGGTCCGGGAAGCTGGTACAGTATCCGCCGGTGGCTTTGTTGTCCCTGGACTCCAGGTCCATCAACTCGCGCTCCAGCATGGTGTCGAAGAATTCCCGGGTCTCCGGCGAGAGCTCACGATACATGGTGGTGGCAGCGTCCACAATGAAATCCTTGTCGCCCTCGGCGATCGGATTCCCGTCGGCGAACTGCAGCCGTTCGTCATACAGCATCACGCCGTCCAGCCCCAGCCGCTTGGCTTGTGCCGCCTTGAGCTTGGCCACGAGTGGTACCACGTGATCGACCACATTCTGGCGGAAACGCTCCACGTCGGCTGCGGTGTAGTCCACGCGACCGAACTCCACGTAACGGAATTCCGTGTACGAGGGGAATCCCAATTGACGTGCTTTCTGGGTCCGGAGCTTCACCAGCTTGTCATAGATCGCATCGATGCGTTCCTTGTGCGCTCCAAGGAAGGCATACTGTGCGGCTACGGCCCGCTTGCGTCGCTCGCGGTCCAGCTCGATGGCAACGCGTCCGATGGTGGACAGATTGAACGTCTCACCGTCCAGTTCGATCCGAGCCGACGCCGTGATCTCGTTGTACTCATCAGCCAGCTTGCTCTCTTCCACCATGAGCGCCTTGATCTCCGGTGCGAAGACCCGCAAGCTGTTCTCCATGCGGGTAAAGAACAACGTCCCATACTCCTGCTCCAGTTGAGCACGATGTGGAGATTCGACGAGAATGCGTTCCACCTCGGCGTTCCACTCCATCACGGTGGGCATCTGCTCGTCGTAGAATTCTTTCTCGGCCTTCCACGTGGGATCCTTGACGTTCTGCGTGTAGCGCACCTCGGCCACACTCTGTGCCGTGGCGGTGTGAAACCGCAGGGCATTCCACCGATTCACGGCGGCGATCTGATCGTTGGCAGACGTTGCTCCGTTCAAGTCGGCGATCACGGCAGTGATCTGCTCGTGCAGATCTGCCAGGTCAGGCCGACGATAGGGGATCTCTGCAAATGTTGGTTGAGACATGGGATGAACCTCGGTGTCGATTCAAGGAAATGGTCACGCATCGCCGCGCAGCCGTCGGATCCGTTCCCGGACCTCCGGTGCAAGCACACTGCGGGGATATTGCACCAGGAGCGTGGTCAGTGCCGAGATCGCCCCATCCACATCACCCTGACGTTCCAGGATGTTGGCCGTGAGTACCAATGCCCGATCCCCATAGATCGATTCCGGGATCCGCGCGATCACGGGCTCGATCTGGGTGGCAGCATCGGCCCATTGACCAAGGTTCGCGTAGGCCGTGGCGGAAGCGAACAGGCATCGATCTTTGACCTCCGGATCGCGGGCATCCGTAGCAGCGGCTGCAAAGATACGGGCAGCATCCGAACGGCGTCGCTCCCGCAGAGCCTGCAGGCCCTGGA
>JANJTN010000133.1 GCA_024711065.1 bacterium | reverse complement strand
ACCGGCCACGATGCCGGGTAGCGAGAACGATACGCCCGAGCGCATTGCGCTGGGCAAGCGGCTGTATTTCGAGACGCAGCTGTCGGAGAACAACAGTCAGTCGTGCAACAGCTGTCACATGGTCGACGGACAGCGCGCCGGGGTCGACAACGAGATCACCTCGGAGGGGGCTCATGGCACGCGCGGCGAGCGGAACTCCCCCACGGTGCTGAATGCCGGCTATCACTTCGTGCAGTTCTGGGATGGCCGTGCCGCCGATCTTGTGGAGCAGGCCAAAGGACCGATCCTGAATCCGGTGGAGATGGCCATGGCGTCAGAAAAAGACGTCGAGAAACGCCTGGCGTCGATCGACGGCTATCCGCAGGCATTCGCAGCAGCGTTCCCTGGTGCAAAGCGGCCGATCACCTACCAGAACGTCGCCGAAGCCATCGCGTCCTTCGAGCGCACGTTAGTTTCGCGGTCGCGATTCGATACCTACATGGAAGGGGATCGCAACGCTTTGACGGCCGCGGAGAAGCGCGGACTGCAGACGTTCATTACGACGGGATGCATTGCGTGCCACATGGATGAGACCTTCGGCGGAACGATGTATCAGAAAGTGGGACTGGTGAATCCGTATCCCACCACGGATGTGGGCCGTTTTGCGGTCACCAAGGACCCTGCCGACAGCATGATGTTCAAGGTACCGTCGCTCCGAAACGTTGCCCTCACGGCGCCATACTTCCACAACGGGTCCGTGCCTACGCTCGAGAAAGCCGTCGAGCTGATGGCCTGGCATCAACTTGGTCGCAAGATCGAACCGGCCGATGTGGGTCAGATCGTGACGTTTTTGAAGAGTCTGTCGGATCCGCAGCGCAAGCCGTCCAAACAATCCTGACGGAACACCGAGATCGGTATCACTGGCCGGGCAACGCAGGTTGTCCGGCCATGCTTGTTGTGCGTCAGGTTCGTCCGGTGAACTCCTGACGGTACAATGGCTCGGCGGTATTCGGGTCGGCCGATACCAACGTGCCTGCGCGAAGCTGCATACACGCACGAAGGGCCACGAAACGGGCTGATAGGCGCGTCAAGCCACTCACGGCAGCGGGGTCCACGTCCCGAGCGCCCGGACCACACACCAGGGCGTCCGTCACATCGATCTCGCTGATCGGCAGCAGCCGGGGAGCCGTGTGGCCGTGTGGACGGGTGATCAGCGCGCCTGCTACGTCGAAGTGGTCCACGTAGTACAACGCTCGGTGCGACGGAATCGCCACCGCGATGCGAGAACGTCCGGCCGCATGGGCAACTTCAACGGCAGCCTGGGCCAAGGACTCGCAGGTGTCGATCACGGCCAACGCGGGCTGACCAAAGAGCGTGAGTCCCTTCGCGAAGGACACTCCGATGCGTGTCCCGGTGAACGATCCGGGTCCGCCGCTCACCGCCACAAGGTCCACATCGGTGATGCGCAGATCGGTGGCCGCCAGGACCTGCTGCACCAGCGACGCCAGGCGCTCGTCGTGCGCGTTCTCCTCGTGGATCTCGGCAAGCCCCTTTAACACAAATTGACCCTCAACGCAGCTCGCAACTGCAGCACCGCACGTGTTGCCCGTGGTTTCCAACGCCAGGATGATCATGCCGAGACCTCGGAGTGATCGTTGGAGCGATCATCGGAGGGGGCTTGCTCGCTCGCCGCCGTGACCGCCGCCGCAAATCGCTCGACGATTCCGATGGCATCCTCCCGGCGTGCCAGCTGGATCTCGACGATCAGCCGTTTCTTGTTCTGTACGAAGCGGGCATTGGACATGGAGGTGATCAGCGGCAGCAAGCGCTGGAAGGCAGTCTCGTAGTACCGTGTGTCGGTGTCCTCGGGAAGCTCGACCGCCAGAGTCGTATCGCGAAGATTCACACGTACCGCACCGGTGGGCAGGGCAGCCACACGCAGGCGGACGGCGTACCAGAGGTTTTCGGCTTCTTCCGGCAGCGCGCCGTAACGGTCGCGCAACTCGGCGAACACGGTGTCGATCTCTTGATCACTATGGGCGTTGTAGAGACGCTTGTACGCATCATACCGGTCGGTATCGGCGGGGATCCACGACGAGGGAAGCAGAGCATCTGCGTCGAGCTCGATAGCCACATCCTCGTTAACGAACGATAGGGCTCGGTGCTGTTGGTCGGCAAAAACCTCGGAAAACTCGTCGTGCCGCAGCTCGTTCACGGCTTCATCCAGGATCTTGTGATACATCTCGAAGCCCATCTCCATGATGAAGCCGCTTTGCTCGCCCCCTAACAAATTGCCGGCACCGCGGATCTCCATATCGCGCATGGCGAGTTGGAAGCCGCTGCCCAGATCGGTGAATTCTTCCAGGGCTTGCAGACGGCGAAGCGCAACACGAGAGAGCGTGTGGACCGGAGGGATCAACAGGTAGCAATAGGCCTGCGTGTTCGACCGACCAACGCGACCGCGGAGTTGGTAGAGTTCGGCCAGACCAAAGTTGTCGGCATTGTTGATGATCATCGTGTTTGCGTTCGGAATGTCGAGCCCGGACTCGATGATCTTGGTCGCGATCAGTACATCGTACTTGCGCTCCAGAAATCCTTCCATGACGTTCTCGAGTTCCTCGGTAGGCATCTGGCCATGAGCCATGACCACGCGTAGGGTTGGAGCGAGCATCTTGATCCGCATCTGGAGCTTGTCCATGTCGTGGATCTTGTCCGTGACCACGAAGATCTGTCCACCTCTGTCGAACTCGCGCATGATCGCTTCACGCAGAGTTTCGTCGTCCCACTCCAGGATCTCCGTGCGGATCGGCAAGCGGTTGCGTGGCGGTGTCTCGATCACGCTCAGGTCGCGGGCACCCATCAGCGAGAAGTTCAGGGTGCGGGGGATCGGCGTAGCGGTCAGGGTCAGCGTGTCCACCGAAGCCCGTAGCTGACGGAGTTTTTCCTTGGCCGAAACACCAAAGCGTTGTTCCTCATCGATGATCAGCAGGCCGAGGTGCTTGAACTTCACGTCTTTGCTCAGGATGCGGTGCGTGCCGATCAGAATGTCGACCTTGCCGTTGGCCAGGCGCTCCAGAACGTCCGCCTGTTCGGCCTTCGTTCGGAATCGCGAGAGCACTTCGATCGTCACGGGATAGCGATGCAGGCGATCCTTGAACGTTACGAAGTGCTGCTGCGCAAGGATGGTGGTCGGCACCAGCACCGCCACTTGCTTGCCGGCCTGTGCCGCTTTGAAGGCAGCGCGGATGGCCACTTCGGTCTTGCCGAAGCCCACATCGCCGCAGACCAGACGATCCATCGGTGTGGGTTGCTCCATGTCCAGCTTCACATCGTTGGTTGCTTTGGCCTGATCGATCGTGTCCTCGTACTGGAACGAGGCCTCGAATTCCTTCTGCCACACGGTGTCGGCCGGGTAGGCGAATCCGGGTTGCGCCTTTCGCTGCGCATAGAGTTTGATCAGGTCGCGAGCGATGTCCTTGATCTTCTTCTTGGCTCGCGCCTTCTTGCGTTCCCACTCAGCCGTTCCCAGCTTGGAGAGTCTGGGGAGTGCCCCTTCTTCGGCGGCGAATTTCGAGAGCTTGTGGACGTAGTTCAGGTGCACGTACAGCACGTCGCCACCGGCGAACAGCAGTTTGACGCAATCCACCTGGCTACCGTTGATCTCGATGGTCTTCAGGCCATCGAACTGGCCGATGCCCTTGTCTTCGTGTACCACGTAGTCGCCGCGCTGCAGGGCATGGATCTCGCGCAGGGTGATCCCGGACTCGGAGCGGCGGGATCGGCGCTGTGCCCGCTGACGTCCAAAGACCTGGTGTTCGGTGAACACTGCCAGGCCCACGTCTTCCCAGATAAAACCATCGCTCAGCGCCTGATCGTGCCAGACGATGGCATCCACCGTGCGATGGAACGACAGGGCCAGTTCATCGCGATCGCCTTCGTACTGGTCGGCCACACCGTCGCAGAGCTCGTGCAGGCGTTTGATGTTGGCTCGTCCATCCGCTCCGACATGCACTTCCAGGTCTTTCCGCAACATGGACGAGGCCGTCCGCAGGAGTTGCTCTACGGCACCGGCCAGCGACGGCTGTGCCGCGGTCGCGAAGGTCACATCGGCGTCGCCGATCGGATTGAGTTCGACCTTCCGCCACGGATCGAGGACCGACAGAGTGAACGCCTCATCAAGACGGTGCAGCTCGCCGGCGATCGCTTCCGGACCGTCCAGCACCAGGATCGCTTCAGCCGGCAGGTGGTCCAGGATCGACGAGGTCAGCAGCGGATCGTCTTCATGGAACACGCGCATCAACACCCGCGCTTCGTCGTGCTCACGGATGGATCGTTGGGAAAGGGGCTCGAACTCGCGGATCGAATCCACATCGTTGCCCCAGAACTCGATGCGGAGCGGGTTCGACCAGCCCCCTGGATAGAGATCCAGAATGCCACCGCGCACGGCCATCTCGCCGGGTTTGCCCACGTAGTCCACGCGTTCGTACCCATTCTCGGCGAGCGTCGTGACCAGTTCCTCGAACGGGATCTGATCGCCGCGGCGGATGGTGCGCTGCGTGGCATCGAGGTCTGCATGGGATGGCAAGTGAGCCAGGAGCGAGGAAGCCGAGATCACCATGGCAGCTTTGCCATGCTCGTGCAGCTGCAGGATCGCATCCACCTCGTCCTGACGGAGCGTGCCGGCATCCGAGAGCGCACGCACGCGTCCGGCACTGTGAATGGCACAGACCGAACCCTGTCCCAGCAGGATCTCCAGATCATGGGCCAGATCGTCGCACTGGCGGTCGTCGGCGGTGAGCATCACCACCGGTGCCTGTCCGAGCACGGAGAGGGCCGCGGCCAGGGCAGAACGCGAGGAGCCGTGGAGGTGTTTTACCCGCACGGATCCCGCGTCGGTGAGGATCCGTGCTGCACGCAGGATCGGCTCACAGCTCGTGAGGCGCTTCAGAATGGTCGAGGTGTCGGGGCGAATGGTCTGCATGCAACGGGGGAGTGACCCTTCGTCTCGGAGTGAGGTCAGGGACAAGGCAAAACTACGGCGTATGTTTGTGGCATCTTTCGACTCAAGGCCCATGTATCGGATCAAATGCCTGCTCGGCAGTCTGGTGGCGGTGTTCAGTCTGGTCTACCTGCTCTTCGGCATCGTAGGCTGGATCGACAACACGGTGGCTTACACCGACCTGTTGACGTGCTTCGTTCTGGCATCGCTGCACCTCTTCGGCGGAGCCGCGCTGCTGCTGAGCAGTCTGCGGGACTATCGCCAGGAGCGGATGCGGGTGGAGCGCAGTATCCGTTTGCTGATCCGGGAAAACGGCGGACGGTTGCTGGCAGCTGACCTGGCACGCCTGGCCGACATCACCGATGACGATGCCCGTGAGTATCTCGAGCGCCGTGCACGGCGGGACGTGTCCGTGGTGTTACAGAGCCGCCAAGGTGAAGAAGTCTACTTCTTCGGCCAGCAGTTCTGGAACAACTAGGATGGGGAATGGGGAATGGGGAATGGGGAATGGCAGTCTCACTCCCGGAATCAGTGACTCCCCGAGTCACGGTGCAGCTTCTTTAGCTGTTCCTCGCTCCGCTGCGAATCGATGTACTCGCGCATCAATCGCTGGCGCTCCATTTTGCGCTCGTAGCGTTCGCACATGCCGCCATTCAGGATCAGCAGCACCAGCACCACAGAGAACATGGCCACCAGTAGGGGAATGGCCGACCGCTTGTCGGTGCGGCTCATGATCGCTCCGGTGTGCGCAAGGCGATGGCGCACCACTCGCTTTCGTCGAGACGATCGGTGAGAGTGCAGCCGAGGGCGGTGAACGGCTGGATCACATCATCGGCATCATATTTCAGAATGCCCGACACGATGATCCACCCGCCGGGGCGCACACAGTCCACGAAATCCTTGGCATGCGGGATCACGAGGTGACGGTACAAGTTCGCCGCCAGGCCATCACACTGCGGTAGGTCGATCTTGCCAAGTTCTGCCTGGTGCAGTTCGATCTTGTCGGCACAGCCGTTCTTGACGATGTTCTCTTGTGAGTTCAACACGGACCACTCGTTGTTGTCGAAGGCCAGCACGTGCTCGGCACCCAGCTTCACGGCAAGGATGGCAAGTACGCCGGTGCCGGTGCCCACATCGATCCAGCGCGCCGGCCGCGAGCCAGCGCGGCGCGCGCGCCGCCTCGTCGGTTTCGCCGTAGAGCAGGTGCACGTCCTCGTCGCTGATCTTCCCCAGATGCGCGAGGCCCGCCAGCGTGTCGGCGCGCTCGCGCCAGCGTTCGATCGACGG
>JANJTN010000097.1 GCA_024711065.1 bacterium | reverse complement strand
TCGGCTACGATCACCTGGGCTCCCGCCGCGGCGGCTTCCATGGTGACCAGACCCTGCGCTTCTACCGTGCTGACCAGGATGTGAACGCGGGCCGCCGCATACGCACCGATCAAGGCGGGATCGGTGTGGTCAAGACCTGGGATCCAGTGCAGGTTGGGCCGCGCGTCGACCACCGATCGAAAGGCCTGCACATAGTCGGCAACGTCGGCACCACCATGCGGTGCGGCCGGCCCGATGAACACCACCGGACGTCCGGCGTCGGCCAGTGCCTTAGCCACCATCAGCTGATTCTTGCGCGGCTCGATCGATCCCACACACAGGATCACGTCGTCCAGCCCGTACCGATCCACAAACGCCTGCTTGTCGGCCGTGAAGAATCGCTCTTCGATCCCGTTGGCGATCACCGACACGTTCGTCGGATCCACCTGGAAAGCCCCCTGCAGATCGGACCGCTCCTGCTCCGAGATGGCGATCACACGATCGGCGGCCTGCAGCGTGCGCTGACGCAGGGTTACGGTATTGGCCGGGAGTATGGAGCCGGCTCGGGCCAGCCAGCGGTACTTCCACAGCGGATGGATGGGCATGAACATGGAGGTGACCACGATGGGCTTGCCCGCCTTGCGAAGCCGCTGTACCAGGTCTGCCTGCGGATACTCGCATCCGAAGACATGTACCACATCGACCCGCAGTTCCGTGCTCCACGGATCATAGGTCTCCACCTCCACGCCCATCGAGCGTAGAGCTTCGATGGTGCGATCCTGCTGGACCTCGATGCCCCCGCGACCCAGGGCGTAGAAGGCCTGCGGAACGATCAGTACCCGGTAAGGGGCTGATGGCGAGTGGCTGGAGGAGGGTGTTCCGACGGTCATGAACACAAAGGTAGCGTGGTAAGCGATTCGGGAGCGGTAGTTTTGCCGGATGCAGATCGGACATGTACACGTAGACAACGGCATCCTCCTGGCCCCGATGGAGGATGTGACCGACCTTCCGTTCCGGGTGATCTGTAAACGATACGGGGCCGATATCGTGTACACGGAGTTCATCAGCAGCGAGGGCCTGATCCGCGATGCGCGGCGCTCGCTCGAAAAACTCCGCCTGCATCCCGAAGAACGTCCGGTGTCCATCCAGATCTTCGGCGGCAACCTGGACGTGATGGTCGAAGCCGCGAAGATGGCAGCCGATGCCGGACCGGATTTCATCGACATCAACTTTGGCTGCTGGGTGAAGAACGTGGTGGCCCGCAACGCCGGTGCCGCCCTGCTCAAGGAGCCCCTGCAGATGCAGGCGCTGACCAAGGCCATCGTGGATGCCGTGGATATGCCGGTCACCGTGAAGACACGCCTCGGCTGGTCGAAGGACTCCATCGTGATCGAAGACGTGGCCCGCATGCTGGAAGACGTTGGCGCAGCAGCGCTCACGGTGCACTGCCGAACGCGGGATATGGGGCACGACGGGGACGCCGACTGGACGTGGATCCCGAAGATCAAGCAGGTGGTGAACATCCCGGTGATCCTGAATGGCGATGTTAAAACACCGCAGGACGTGAAGCGGGCCTTCGACACTACCGGTGCCGATGCCGTGATGATCGGCCGAGCTGCGATCGGCCATCCCTTTCTGTTCAAACGCGCCAAGGAATACCTCGCCACCGGCGTGGAGCCAACCGAAGTCCCGCATCGCGAAAAGATCCAGACCTGCCTCGAACACTTGCGTCTGGAGCTGGAGTACAAACCTGAACGCCGCGCCATTCACGAGTTCCGCAAGCACTACGGAGGATACCTCAAGGGGCTTCGGAACAACTCGTTCGCACGGCAGGATGTGGTGCGCATGGAGCACTACGCCGAGATCGAGGAACGCTTGCTGCAGTTCGCCGACGAACTCGACGACGTGAGTGTTGCCTGACCTGCGCCATACCGTTTCGCAGTTCCTGCACGAGCAGCACCTTAACGGCTCTACGCTGATCGTAGCCGTCAGCGGCGGTGTAGACTCTGTGGTGCTGTTGCACCTGCTCTGTGCGTTGCGTTCTACTCATCAACTGCACCTCCACGTTGCCCATGTGCACCATGGCCTTCGCGGTGCCGAAGCCGATCGCGACGCCGCCTTTGTGCAAGCCCTGGCCAAGCAATGGAACGCAGCCGCTTCGATCCTTAACGTGGACGTGCCGGCTGCGCTGGAACACGCTACGGATGGAGTCGAAGCAACCGCTCGCCGACTACGATACCAGGCGTTGGCCGAACTGGCCGAAACGCTGCAAGTGCGAGCCGTTGTTACGGCACACACCGCCGATGATGTGGCCGAGACCATGATCATGCATCTGGCCAGAGGCAGCGGGATCGACGGACTCTCGGCACATCGCGCCAAGCGAGCACTAGGAGCCTCCGTCCTGGTTCGCCCCCTGCTGTCCACACTACGTTCCGAGATCCTGGACTATGCCCATCGGCATGACCTGACGTGGTGCGACGACACCACCAACAACGAGCTGCATGCTCGGCGGAATCAGGTTCGCCACCTCGTCATGCCGCACATGCGCACCGTGTTCGGCGCCGACGTTGCCCGCCGGATCGCTCGTTCCTCCACGCTGGCGTTCAACGCTCGCCGCATCGTGCACGAGTCCGTTCAGGAACTGGCTCAGGCCACGATCTCCCATCATGACGGCGTGACCACGATCGCGCTGGAGCAGTTAGGCGATCGGTCGGATGCCATGATCCTGGAGGTCTTGCGCCGTGCGTTGCACGAGCACACCGCTGTTTCGGCTTCGTACATCGATACCATGCGCCTGCAGGCGCTGCTCACGGCCGAGCCAGGTTCGATGGCTTCGCTGCAGCATCAGATCATGGCCGTTCGAGACCGTAAGCACCTGATCCTAATGCAGGGCCAGCCCCCTGCCCCGCCTCCCGCGGTTGGCATCCCGCACGATGGGGCGTATGTTGCAGGGTCCGAGCGGCTGCTGGTTCGTACCGCAGATCGTCAGCACACGGTGATCGACCCCGATCCAAGCGTGCTCCAGATGGATGCTCAGGTGGTGCAGGGAACGTTGCAGTGGCGGCCATGGATGCATGGAGACCGGTTCATTCCCTTTGGGATGCAGGGTTCGGTGCTGGTGAGCGATCTGCTCAACGATGCCAAGGTTCCCACCGGTGTTCGCTCGCGTGTCCGGGTGGTCGCCGATCACGGCGGCATCCTCTGGGTGTGTGGCCTTCGTGCCGCAGAACGCACACGCATCACCTCCCGAACGGACCGGGTGATCACCATCACCACCGAACTGTTGCACCAATCGTAAGTCCGCATGTCCAGGTCTGCCAACTCCGAATCCCTCATTCAGGTACACGATCGCACCTTCCGCCCCTATATCCGCCGCGATGAAGTGATGGAGATGGTTCGAGACGTGGCCACACAGATCAACCGCGACCTGGCCGGCCAGGAGGTCACGCTCTTGGTGGTCTTGAAGGGGGCTCTGGTCTTCGCCGCCGACCTGATGCGGCAGTTGCAGATGCCGGTAACGCTGGAGGTGCTTCGGGCCTCGTCCTACCGCGATGCGATGTCGTCCACCGGCACGGTGATCCTCGAAGACGTGGTCCCGGATGTAGTGGGTCGTCACGTGGTAGTGGTCGAAGACATCATCGACAGTGGTACCACCATGCGTGAACTCATCAAACATCTGGGCAGTTATAGACCAGCCAGCGTCTCGGTGGCGGCCCTACTGAGCAAGCCCGACGTGCATCAGGGCGGCATTCAGATCGATTATGTTGGACGGGAGATCGCTCGAGACTTCGTAGTGGGCTACGGCATGGACTACGCCGGCCATGGACGCCATCTGGACGCGATCTGGATCGTGGATGATGCTCTCGATACATGATGCAGGCCCCCTATCCGTCTGCACCCCTCACCCTTTGACCACCCTTTGCCCCTAGCATGGATCAACGTTCCAAACCCCCTCGCAAACCTGAGAACGACGAAGAGAACGATCTCACCGTAAGCCGCGTGCTCCGCAATGTCCTGATCTGGGTCACCATCTTGGTTTCCCTGGTTTTGATCGGCCTGATGATGACCGGCCAGCAAGCCCAGGAGTGGCCGGTGTCGTACTCGAAGTACGTGGAGATCGTGACCAGCGGCAATGTTGCCGAGGCGCGGATCACCAAGACCCAGCTGAACGACTTCGAATTCCACGGCACCCTGCGCCGGCCGATCACGCTGAACGTCCAGGGCCGGGCCCAGGCAGACGTTCGAACGATCACCACCAAGCTCGGTGTGGTCGACTCGCAGACCGAAGGGTTCTGGCGCGAGAATGGGATCTCGTGGACCTATGAAAGTGGCGACAGCCCGTGGTGGTACTCGCTGATCCAGTTCCTGCCCTGGCTGCTGCTCCTGTTGGCCTTTTTCTTTATCACCCGCCGGATGCAGATGGGTGCCGGCAATCCCAAGGGCATCTTCTCGTTCGGGAAGAGTCGGGCACGCCTCCTCACCGAAGGCAACATCCACGTGACCTTCAAAGACGTTGCCGGGGCTGACGAGGCCAAGGAAGAACTGCACGAGATCATCGATTTCCTCCGCGACCCGAGTCGTTTCACGCGCCTTGGCGGCAAGATCCCGCGCGGCGTGCTGCTGCTGGGTCCTCCAGGTACGGGCAAGACCCTCCTGGCCAGGGCTGTGGCGGGCGAAGCCGGTGTGCCCTTCTTCACGATCTCCGGAGCCGACTTCGTGGAGATGTTCGTGGGTGTTGGTGCCAGCCGTGTGCGCGACCTCTTTGAGCAAGCCAAGAAGAACTCGCCGTGTATCGTGTTCATCGACGAGATCGATGCCGTGGGACGCCATCGTGGCGCCGGCCTCGGCGGCGGCCACGACGAACGGGAACAGACCTTGAACCAGCTCCTGGTGGAGATGGACGGTTTCGAACAGAACTCCGGCGTGATCATCATCGCCGCGACCAACCGTCCCGATGTGCTCGACCCAGCCTTGCTGCGTCCGGGCCGTTTCGACCGCCAGGTGGTGGTTGACCGACCGGACCTGAACGGTCGGGTCGGCATCCTGAAGGTGCACACCAAGAAAGTGCCGATCGCCAAGGATGTCGATCTGGAAGTGATCGCAAAGGGTACACCTGGCATGAGCGGTGCAGACCTGGCCAACCTGGTGAACGAGGCGGCCCTGCTGGCCGCGAGGCGCAACAGTCTGGATGTGACCATGTTCGACTTCGAAAGCGCCAAGGACAAGGTCCTGATGGGCGTCGAGCGCAAGAGCATGGTGATGAGCGACAAGGAAAAGGAAACCACGGCTTACCACGAGATCGGCCATGCCCTGGCCGGCAAGCTGGTACCGCACGGCGACGCCGTCCATAAGGTCACCATCATCCCGCGCGGCCGGGCACTCGGCGTAACCAGCTACCTGCCCAGCGAAGAGATGCATACCATGAGCCGCGATCAACTGATCTCGCGTCTGATCGTGTTGCTGGCCGGCAGAGCCGCCGAGAAGGTGGTCTTCAATGTCCTGAACACCGGCGCATCGAACGACCTGCAGCGGGCCACCGAGATCGCACGCCGCATGGTGTGTGAATTCGGCATGAGCGATGTGATCGGACCGGTGCGATATGCTGGACAGCACGACGAAGTGTTCCTCGGCCGCGAACTCACGCAGCCGCGCGACCATTCGGAGGAGACCGCTCGGGCCATCGATGCCGAAGTGCGGCGGATCATCGTCGAAGCCGAACACAAAGCCGAGCAGATGATGCGCGACAACCTGGACATGCTTCACACGTTGTCCAAGGCTCTCATCGAACGCGAGGTGCTGGATGCCAACGAACTCGACGTGCTGATCGGCGGAGGCGAATTGCCTCCGATGGTCAAGAACGTGGAAGAGCTACGTCAGAAGATCCGTACCAGTACGGCCGATTCGCCGGCCTCCCCCGCCCGAGACGACGAGTCCGGCGCTGAAGGACTGGCGTTGAACCCGTCATAAGGGTTTTTGCGGATTCTGACGGACGTCATGGTTGTGAATGGCTCACTACGGTACATTGCGGTGTACGTACTGAGCCAATTCACTTTTAGGGATTCCAGCGATGATTCGCACACTTGCTTCTCTGTTCGTTGCCGCAGCACTATTGATGGTTGGCAGCGGTTGCGATGCTATAACGGATGCCACAACCGTGGACGTTCCGATCGACATCAAGGTCTATCCGCAATCCATCAATCCAACGATCCCGCAGATCGATGAAGATTGTGTGGACCTGAACACCATCAAGGACTATGCCGATAACAAGGATATGATCGAAGGGGGCTCGCTCCAACGGATCACCTTCCAGATCACCGACCTGCAGGATCCGTCGTTCAACCCGTCCACAGCCGTACTGCGGACGCTGGACCTGACCCTGGAGTTCGATGCCTCCTACGGCGATTCGAAGGTGTACAACCTTGGGTCGTTCACGGACCTGGCCTTTGCAACGGCCTATGGTGCACCAATGACCGTACCGGTGACCGACGATGCCAAAGCCGTGATCACGAAGATCCTTGCCGGACGCGAGAAGTTTTGCGTCAAAGCTTCCTACGGTCCACTCACCTCCGGCCCGGCTTCTGCAAGCTTCCTGAAGGGTGCGCTGATCATGACGGTGAAGTTCGAAGCCAGCGTGCTATAACTCAGAACTTCAGGCGCATCGTGATGCGTTCTGGCAGTAGACGGTACGCGAACATGATCAAGCGCCAGATCGTAGGCGTGTAGATCACCTGCCGACGCTTGGTGATGGCCCGGACGATGGCATCGGCTACGACGTCCACGCTTACCATCAACGGCATCTTCTTGCCAAGCGTCATGGGCGTGGTCACGGGTCCCGGCTTCACGGTCAACACATGAACTCCGGCCTCGCGGAAGGTTCCGCGCAGGCCGGACGTGTAGGCGGTCAGTGCCGCCTTGGCCGCCCCGTAAGCGTAGTTGCTGCGGCGGCCGCGATCTCCGGCCACCGAAGAGATCACGGCAAGTGAGCCCCTTCCCTGATCGGCCAGCACGAGTGCAAATCGATGGGCCAGGTCCATCGCACTAAGGGCATTCGTTAGCATGGATTCCATCGCGGCATCCACGTCACGGTCCAGCATCGTTTGATCGGGCAGCGTACCGTGCGCTACCAGTACCAGGTCGATCTGCCCGAGTTGCGTTACGGCGGCCCGGACGATGGCCGGATACTGATCGCGAGCCCGCAGATCGGCCACGAACACGCTAATGGCACCGGCTCCCTGCTCTCGGAGCGAAGCGACCACATTCTGCAACTTCTGTTCATCGCGAGCAACGAGCAGGAACGAACTACCCTGCACGGCATACCGGGCGGCAACGGCCGAAGCAATGGCGCTGGTGGCACCGATGATCACAATGTGCTGGGGAACAGATCTCATTCGAAGCTCCTAGAGAGAGGTAACGCGTTGCCAGAACGCACTGGTGATCGCCGGATCCTTGATCTCGGCCATGCGGGTCCACGCAGGATAGGTCCGCTGAAAGGTGGCCGCAGACATCGCCGCGTCCTTTGCCGGATACAACCGTCCACCCTGCGCCACCACGATCGGATCGAGGTGTTCGCGTAGGTCTGCCGGCTCGGTCCCGCGCCGGATCGGGATGTCCATCGCCAGGGTCCAACCGGGTTGCGGGAACGACAGCCATCCGGGCGAAGCGATCGATCCGAAGCGCTTCAGCACAGCCAGGTACATGGGTAGGTCCGCTCGTTCCATGGCCCGCAAGATGTCTACGATGGTCTGGTAACCGGCATCGTTGGGAACCACGAACTGGTACTGCAGAAATCCGCGTGGGTCGTACACGCTGTTCCACCGGGCGATGCCGTCCAGCGGATGAAAGAAGTCGCGGTACGACATCACTGCGTCGCGCTCTCGCGATCGCTGCAGACCGTACTTCACGGCGTTGCCCAACCGCACGAATGCCGGTTGGAGGAACGGGCGTCCAACCACACCCAGCCAGGCATGGCGTGCCACGATGGAAGGGGGCTCGTAGCCCGCACCCGACGATGCGTGACGTCCAACGAGCACATGCCCGCGTCCGCGCCTCTCGAAGGCACCTTGCAGATCCACCCACGCCACGGAGTATGGCCAAGTGGCATCGGCTTCTCGCAGCACCTCCATGGTTTCGGTCAGTGTTGCGGTCTTGATCGAACGCGTGGTGATCGCCGTGGACGGGATCCTCGTGAGCTGCAGCTCGACCTTTGTGATCAGTCCGGTCAGACCCAGACCGCCGATCGTGGCGGCGAAGAGATCAGGGTGATCTGCGGCGGTGATCCACCGAGTGGAGGCATCGGATCGCACCAACTCGAATCCGATCACGTAGCGCCCGAACGTTCCGGAGACGTGGTGATTCTTGCCATGGATGTCGTTGGCAATCGCACCGCCAACCGTCACGAACTGCGTTCCCGGCACCACGTTCAGGTGCCACCCGAGTGGCATCACGTGATGGTGGATCTGTGCCAGCGTACAGCCGGATTGCACCAGACAGCGTCCGGTAGCAGCATCAAAGTGCTCGATGCGGTCCAGCTCGGATGTGGTGACCAGCGTCCCGGCAGCGATCAGGGGAACGTCGCCATACGAGCGTCCGGCACCGCGAGGGAGCCACGTGCCGACGGGCATCGCTCCACGAAGCAGATCGGCAGCCGGTACAACGGAAGCACCATCCACCAACGGGAAATGTCCCCACGACCGCAGGTCCTGATCGATCACTGCGCCGCCCATACCAGAATGAACACGATCCCGGCCCCGATCAGGTAGCTCGCTCGATCGCGCAGGGCGAACACGATCGGATCGTCGTGCATCTCTCCTCGATGCGCTTTCAACCAGACGCGGCCGATCCAGTACATCAGCAATGGCACCACGCCCCAGAGGCGAAGCGGCGATGGATACAGTCGGCGGACCTCTTCGCCGTTCAGATAGAGCGAGAATACCAACACGGCAATGAATCCGAGTGCGATGCCGGCCATCTGGACGAACTCACTGTCGCCCACGTGATAGCCGCGGCCGGAGATCTGATGTCCATCTCGCTCGATGGTGTCCAGCAGTTCCGTGTAGCGTTTCAAGAAGGCCAGGCTGGAAAAGAAGAACATCGAGAACGTGAGCAGCCACGAGGTTACGGCAACGTCGCTGGCAATTCCTCCGGCCACGATCCGGACGGTGTACAAAGCCGACAACACGATCACGTCGGCCAACACCGTTCGCTTCAGCCAGAACGAATAGGCCGATGTGGCAATGGCGTACAGGATCAGAATGGCCAGGAAGTCCAGAGATCCCACCTTCCAGGCGGCAGCGCTGGCACCAACCAGGAGGGCCGCGATCAGTGCCACCGCCTGCGTGCGCGTAATGGCGCCTGACGCCAGTGGACGATGCCGTTTACGGGGATGCTGCCGATCGGATTCGAGATCGGCCATGTCGTTCAGCGTGTAGACTGCGCTGGCCAGCAGCGAGAAGGCCACGAAGGCCCACACGGCAAGGGCCAGCGCGGCACCGTCCGACCACTGATGGGCCAGGATCACGGGCACAAAGACCAGAGTGTTCTTCACCCATTGGTGCGGCCGCATCTGACGCAGGATCGCCATCAAGCTGAAAGGAGAACGTTCAGGCATTGGCAGAGAGATAGTGCTCGAGTTCGGGTGTGAAGATTCCGTTGCGGGTTTCGCACGCTTCCAGGAATCCCTCATCGTCAGCCGTAAGGCGCTTGGTCTCGGCATAGCGCTCGGCCAGATCGCAAAGGTACTCCGTGTCGGCGGCATGGTGATAGAACCGCTTCTCGGCATACTCGCGCGAAGAGAACGTGCTGATCAGAAATTGCCAATCGGAGGCTTGGGCAAGGAGTAGTTCTCGGTAGGCATTCAGGATGATGCGGCGCATGGTGGCGTCCCACGGTCCGTCGCGATGCTTGTCGCGCAGCATGCGAAGGCGGTATTCCAACCGATATTCCCGCTCCCAGGTCCACTGCACATCCTCGTTCATCCACACTTCGTGATGCCCGTTGCGTCCCCACGACGATTCCGGCAGTTCGATCACACAGTCTACAGCTTGCACATCTACAGCCTGGGAGGCCGTGCCACACTGAAGCGCACTCGACGCCGCGATCCCTCGAAGCACGTGTTCGAGGAAGTACGGGCCTTCGAACCACCAGTGCCCGAACAACTCCGTATCGAAGGGTAAACACAGGATCGGTTCGCGTGATGCCTCTCCACGCCGATGCTGCACGGACACTTCGAGGATGCGCACAAAGTGGCGGGCATGTTCGGCTACCCTCGACTCTGCCCACGCCGGCTCGTAGGGTTGCTTGTACTGCATGTCGGCCGTGTTGTCCGTAACCCGCCAATAGCGCAGGGCCGACCGATGATACTTCTTGTGAAAATCCAGGTAATCCGGGTCTCCGGGGTACCCTGTTTCTCCGCTCCAGACCTGCAAGGCGATATCTCGGTGACGCGTGAGCACCACTGCGGTCTCCGGATGTCCCGAGCCCCCTACCCGAAACAGATCGAAGGGCGAACGCTCTTCGAACTGCCGGCGGAGAACTCCGTAGACCTGCGTCATCGGGATGCGGCCCTGTGGTGTCTGCAGGCCGATGCCATGGCTCTGCTGCAGTGCCCCCTGGTCCGTAACGAAGTACTCCAGGCCATGGTCGGCCAGGATCTGCTCCACACCCTTGCGCTGACGTGCAACAGCGTAGGCCGGGTCCGGCAGATAGGTGCGCCACGGGTACGATGGCCGGTACGCGCATTCCGGAAGCCAGATCCCACGGGGACGGCGTCCAAAGTGGCGTTGGTAATTCTCTTGTGCCAGAGCTACCTGGCGGACCACGCTCTCGTCTTCGGCGAGCAACGGGAAATAGCCGTGGGTCAGACCACATGTCATGACCTCGATCGCCCCGTCATCCTGTAGTCGGCGAAAGGCCCCAACGAGATCCTTCGCATACCGTCCGGTAAACGCTTCAAGTCGATCGGCATACCACTGGGCCCAGCGTTCGGCCAGCGCTGCCATTGCGTCCTGTCCTTCCGCCTGGAACGCAGCGCGATCGGCTTCGGCCAACGCCACGTGTTCGGTGCAGTAGCGTTCGAAGGCTTCGGGGAAATCGGCGTGGGCCAACTGCTCGGTGAGCACCGGAGAGATATCGAACGTGATCGCCGGACGGATCCCCTCTTCCAGTAGCCGGTCACACATGTCGAGGAGTGGCAGATAGCACTCGGCCACCGCTTCACACAGCCAGTCTGAGCCATGCGGCCACGTGCCATGGTGCAGCACGTAGGGCAGATGCGTATGAAGGATGAACGAGACCATGGTCAAAGGTACGTGTCGCCGAGGGGTCCAGAGTCGTTAAAAACGCCAAACGCCGCGTCAGCGAACTGCTGACCCGGCGCTGGAAACGATGGGGCGAGCGACGGGGCTTGAACCCGCGACAACCGGAACCACAATCCGGGGCTCTACCAACTGAGCTACGCTCGCCATCGGAGCATCAAATTTACGGCTTTTTCTGAGTTTTTGTATCCACCGTTCCATCCGGCAGCAGCACGGGAAGCGGATGAGCGATCCGGATGGATCGCAGGCCCGGGATGGAGGCCAGCTCTGCCACCGGCAGCTCGATGATGCGATTCTCTCCGGCGTCCAGCGTGGTAAGCCCCTTACAGAGCCCGATCGATGCCGGCAGCGTGGTAAGGCGATTGTTCGTCACGATCAGTACGGACAAGCTCTCCAGTCCGCCGATCCCCTCGGTCAGTTGCTCCAGATCGTTCGAATCCAGATCGAGTTTCTGGATCGACCCCGACCGAAGGGTGTCCGGCAGGGTCCGAATGCGATTGGCTCGGGCCAGCAGCGTTTGCAGTCGTGGTATGGCAAAGACCTCGTTCGGGATCGTGGTCAGGCGATTGGACGACAGATCGAGTTCGCGAAGGTTGGTCAGGGGGCTGATCGCTTTCGGGCAGGCGGAGAATTGGTTGCCGGAGAGATTCAGTACCTCCAGTTGGAGCAGGTTGGACATGCCGGTTGGCAGGTCCGTCAGCCGATTGCCCGAGAGATCCAGATGCCGTAGGTCCAGGCACGAGCCAATGCTTTGCGGAACCTCCACCAGGCCAACGCGGGCCAGGTTCAGCACGCGGACGTTGTTCAAGCTGGTCAGGTCTCGCTCGCCGATCTGCAATGGATTACCCGATAGATCTACGCGACGCAGGGCCGGCAGGTCGGCCAGGACGGAGGGGATGGAGGTGAACGCGTTATCCGCCAGGATCACTTCCTCGAGCGCGGTACATCGAGCGATCGTGGCCGGCAGCGTGGCGATCCCGGTGCCGCGCAGGTCCAGCACGCGCAGGTTCGTCAGGTCGCCGATCGTAGGCGGCAGCTCCGTGATGGTGGTCCCGCTCATGTTCAGTTGACGGGTGCGCTCGGGCTGTTTCAGGGCCTCGTCCAGCGAACGGGCTCGGCCCTGCACGCCGCTCTCCGGCATCGCCCTCGGTGTGGTCCGCGGAGCAGGGATGGGAGAATCTGTGGACTGAGCCCACGACGGCAGCTGTGCCAACAACAGAGAGACCGCCACAGCGGCAAGCAGGAATGGAATGCGATTCATGGACGCAAAACTACCACATGCTCAGGGACTCGAGATCCAGAGCAATCGGCGCCATAGCGAGCCGCCCTGGAGCCCTTGGCAGACGATCACGCGCGGCCCGCATCCGCCAACCTCTCGCCCGCTCAACAGCAAGCGCCGTCCACCGGCTTCGGAGAACTCGGCCATCCCCTCCCCTACCGCCCTACCATCCAGCGTAAAGGCCCGCCATCGGATCACCGAGCCCAGCGCTGTCGGGACCTCTGTCGGGTTGGGGCAATCGTTCCGTGCCGGGTGCACGGAGGCTCGAGGGGCCGG
>JANJTN010000198.1 GCA_024711065.1 bacterium | reverse complement strand
TGTCCAAGTGGCAGCTCAACCTCAAAGACCAGCTGTCCATTTGGTACGGCCAGCTGCTGCACGAAGGACAGTTCCTGGATCCGGCCATGCGGAGCATCGAGGCGTTCTTCCGCGACTCGCAACAACGCGTGACCGGCCACGTGGATCTGCAGCTGAATCACCAGCGATTTGATGTTCTTGGCATCCGCTCGCCCTTCGACATCATGCAGGCGTCCTTTGCCACCTACGGCGAAGAGAACAAGGCCTGGACGGGCGCCGACGCCAAGGGCTTTGCTACGATCGCCTCGATCAGTACTCGCGCACATCGCGCCGCTTCGGAAGGGGGCTCGAAATGATCGTCACCATCATCGGTGCTGCCGGCTATACCGGAGGGATGCTGCTCCGCATCCTCATGAACCACCCGAAAGTGTCGCTCACGGATGTTGTTCCGGTAAGCGCCAGCCATGCCGGGCAGCCCGTCGACGTGGCCCATCCGGACCTTGTGGGTACGGGCCTTGTATTCGCCGACGCCATGCCGTCAAACTGCGACGTGATCTTCCTCTGCACCGGACACGGCAAGGCGGCCGAGTGGATGGCCAAGCATGACGTCGGTGATGCCATCGTGATCGACCTGAGTGCCGACCACCGTCTCCACCCGGAGTGGGTGTACGGTCTGCCAGAGGTACACCGTGATCGTATCCGCACGTCGAAGCGGATCGCCAACCCGGGCTGCTTTGCCACCTGCATCGAGCTGGGTCTGTTGCGCCTTGGCGAGCACGGTCAGCTTGGTGAATCGGTGGTGGTGCATGCCACAACCGGCTCTACCGGCGCCGGACAAGCCCCTTCCGAGACCACCCACTTTTCGTGGCGTGCCAATAATCTGAGCGTCTACAAGCCGTTCACCCATCAACACCTTGCCGAGATCGAACAGGTGCTGGGCATGCGTCCGATCTTCATTCCGCTGCGAGGCGCGTTTCCGCGTGGCATCCTGATGTCGGCCGTGGTCAAGAGTAAAGCTCCAGCGGAGCGTGTCCGCGAGCATTATCGAGAACGCTTCGCGGATCATCCCTTCGTGCACATTGTAGACGATCTGCCGGATGTGAAACGGGCCGTTGGCACCAACAATGTCTTCATCGGCGTTGACAATCACGATGGTAACGTCCTTGTGGTAAGTGTGCTGGATAACCTGTTGAAGGGGGCTTCGGGGCAGGCCGTGCAGAACATGAATCTGGCCTGTGGCTTCGACGAGACCGCCGGTCTGCACCTGATGGGAGTCGCGTACTGATGTCCCAGCCCCTTCCCGTCTACGCCCTGCTTCCCATCGAACTGGTCCGCGGTAGCAACACCACCGTGTGGGATGCGCAAGGCCATCCGTATCTGGACCTGTATGGCGGCCACGCCGTGATCAGCATCGGGCACGGTCAGGAGGAATGGGCCGCCGCCATCGCAACGCAGACTTCAACGCTGGGGTACTATTCGAACAGCGTCCGCATTCGTATTCAGGAACAGGCAGCCGAAGCCTTGGGAAGGATCAGCGGACGCGACTCGTACCGGGTCTTCTTTGTGAACTCCGGCGCCGAAGCCAACGAGAATGCGCTGAAGCTGGCGTCGTTCGCCACCGGGCGCCGACGTGTGATCGCGTTCGACAAGAGCTTCCACGGCCGCACCGCGCTGGCCGTGGCGGCCACGGACGATCCCAAGATCGTTGCGCCGGTGAACGAGACCCCGAATGTGACACATGTGCCACTCAACAACATCGAAGCGGTTCGTGCCGAGCTGTCCGCCGGTGATGTGGCGGCCGTGATCATCGAAGGGATCCAGGGTGTGGGTGGTTGTCGTATGCCGACCGAGGCTTTCCTCCAGGACCTGCACGCTGCGTGTACGGAGTTTGGAGCGTTGTTGATCCTGGACGAGATCCAGTCGGGCTGCGGACGCACAGGACGCTACTTCGCTTTCGACCATGCCGGGATCGAGCCGCCGCTCATCACCATGGCGAAGGGAATCGGTAATGGGTTTCCCGTCGGCGCCGTGCTGGTCCACCCGGACATCGTCGTGTCCAACGGCATGCTCGGTACCACGTTCGGCGGCAATCACATGGCCTCTGCGGCCGTGAAGTGCGTGGTAGAGGTGATGGAACGCGAAGGCCTCATGGACAGTGCCGCCGAGCGAGGACAGCAGATCGTGTCGGCACTCCGCTCCGCGCCCCATATCGCCGAGATCCGGGGAAGGGGGCTGATGCTCGGTGTGGTCCTCGATCAACCCTCCAACGCTGTGCGTACCACCCTCTGGAAAGAGCACGGCATTCTTACGGGCAGCGCTTCGGATCCGAACGTCCTCCGTATTCTGCCGCCGCTTACGCTTACTGCGGCAGAAGCGGAGCGTTTCACCACCACGTTGATCACCGTTCTCTCGGAGTTGCCGGCATGAATCGATTCACCAGTGTGCACGATCTGATCAACGGTCCGGGACTGACGCAAGCGTTGCAAGACGCGCGCAACGTGGTGGCTCATCCCTGGAATCACGAAGCCCTGGGCAAGCACCGGACGCTGGGTCTGCTCTTCATGAACCCGTCGCTCCGCACCCGCATGAGCACCCAGAAAGCAGCCAATCTGCTGGGCATGGATACCATCGTGCTGAATGCCGGTGCCGATTCGTGGACGCTCGAAACGCAGGATGGTGTGGTGATGGACGGCGGAACCACCGAGCACATCAAGGAAGCGGCCGCCGTGATGGGCCGCTACTGCGACATTCTGGGCATCCGCACCTTTGCCGGGCTCACCGATCGCGAGAAGGATTACAACGAAACGATCCTCGAGAGCTTTGTCCGCTACGCCGGTGTTCCGGTGGTCAGTCTGGAGAGCGCTACGCGCCACCCGCTGCAGTCCTTCGCGGACCTGATCACCATCGAAGAACACAAGGCCACGGCACGACCAAAGGTGGTGCTCACCTGGGCGCCGCATCCCAAGCCCCTTCCCCAGGCGGTTGCGAACTCCTTTGCCGAGTGGATGCTGCAGGCCGAGGTGGACCTGGTGATCGCCAATCCCGAGGGGTACGATCTCTCGTCCGACTTCGTGAAGGGGGCTACGGTCACGCATGATCAGGATGCCGCGCTCGATGGGGCCCACTTCGTGTACGCCAAGAACTGGAGCAGCTACGAGCAGTACGGTCAGATCCTGAGCAAGGATCGGGCGTGGACGGTGACCGAAGACAAGATGGCGCTCACGAACAACGCGAAGTTTATGCACTGCCTGCCGGTGCGACGGAACATGATCGTCAGCGATGGTGTGCTCGACGGTCCGGCGTCCATTGTGTTGGACGAAGCCGCTCACCGTGTGACCGCTGCCCAGGTGGTGCTGATGCACATGCTGAAGGGGCTGGCATGATCCGCGTGGTGAAGATCGGCGGGGGGATCATCGACAGCGAGCAGCAACTGGATGCCGTCCTGGATGGCATTGCCCGCTCAGTAGATCCCGTGATCCTGGTACACGGTGGAGGACGACTGGCCACGGACCTGGCCCATCGTCTTGGTATCGACCAGACGCTGATCGATGGCCGACGCGTGACGGATCTTGACACCCTGCGCGTGGTCACCATGACCTATGCCGGCTGGATCAACAAAACGATCGTAGCCAAACTTCAGGCTCGCGGTGTGCATGCCATCGGGCTCTGCGGTGCCGACAACGACATCATCCGCGCCTCCATGCGTCCCAAGGTCCCAATCGACTACGGCTACGTGGGCGACATCGAGAAGGTCAACACTCAAGCCCTCACAGCGCTTCAAGGCACCCACAGCACTCTTGTCCTGGCCCCCATCACGCACGACGGTGCCGGCACCCTGTTGAATACGAATGCTGATACCATCGCGGCGGAAGTGGCCCTGGCTCTTACTCCGGACGTCGAGCTGGTCTATGCCTTCGATCACGCTGGCGTCCTGAAGGACGTGAACGATCCCTCATCTCTGATCGCTTTGATCGATCGTGCCGCATCGCAACGCATGGCCGAGGCAGGGGAGATCCACACCGGGATGCTGCCCAAGCTGCATAATGCGTTTCGGGCTGCGGAAGGGGGCGTACAACGCGTGCGGATCGCACGGTACGATGCTGTGGACACGACTGATGGAACATGGGTCGAGTGACCGAAAGATTGATCTCAAGATTGACGGTTGGATCATATTCGCGAGTATGCGCAACATTGCAGCGAGCCGGTATCTCACGGTTGAATGACGCACTGAAATCGGCAGGAAGGAATGAGTATGAGGCACAGCTTTCAACATCTTGCCACAGCAGTTTTCGCAACGATCCTTATCGGTTGTGGATCCGTTGAACCGATCGACGCAGATTCCAACAAGAAGGTGAGTGAGGTGCTGCGCACACTTGACACTGTCCGGAAGAAGTTTGTGGAGGTAGCAAAGTCCGATGCAAATATCACACCCGGAGAAGCCCTGGCTAGAACACAGGAGTGGTTGAGTGAACAGCCGGAGATTCTGAGATCCTTCGCGATGGATGACGCGTTTATCAAGTTCACTCTTCGATCGGGTTTGGAGGGGTATTTCACGATCAATCTCACCGGGCCGGATGGTTTGAGTCTTGCACGCGGAGGTGCAAGCGCACCAACGGCTATTCCGCTAACTCCACAAGTACGTGCTGAACATGTTCTTAAGAACAAGAAAGTTCTGATCTACTCCCCGTTCGTGAGTGACGACTGGCGGGCCAGTCTGTACAAGCTGTCAGAGGCTGAGGTGATCGCTACCAAGATCAAGGGCTATGATCCCGAGTTTGAGGTTACGAACGTGTACAAGGACGATCCGGACGACGGGAAGCAAGCCAGAGAGATCAAGGCACTAGAATCCATGGGTGACTATGGTCTCGTAATTCTCAACACGCATGGATTGCCGGACGGATTCTTCACCACCAGCTGGGTGTATGGACTGGATCGGAGATTTGATACCACCGAGGCTGCCATCAAGGAAGGGATCGACTACAAGAGACCGGGCACGTATGACCAGATCCAGGAAGGGTACTTCAAATTCGCCTACTATACCAATCTTGCAAATACGCTGAACTGGCGGGAGTTTCTGGACGAAAAGTCGATGGATCCGCCGGTGTACTACCTGGTTGTCACGTCACAGTTCATTCGATCGATTCCACGTCTCGAGAACACCGTTGTGCTTGGTAATATGTGCTACTCTGGTTGGAATCTCAGCCAGGTCCTGCGACCCAAGTTGGGCGGCGGTAACGTTACGATCGAGTATGAGCCCATACGTGAGGCATTCCTGTCACGGAATCCGATTGCGTATTACGCGTATGCGTATCCCAGTGGGGAGTCAGCCAAGGTCGGCAATGCCTTCGCCAAGGCCATGGAAGACTCGTTGACACGCGCCTTGATCAGCGATCTGGATAGTACCGGTGGGGCGCACAAGAATGCGGACGAAACGGAGTTCACTGGCGAGCAGGTTGGTGAACGTGTTAGCCCGGATCTGCCCTTCAAGCTGTTTGGTGCCGATAACTACAGTTATGATGATTGTCTAGACGAGATCTATGATGTCCGCGACGGTCAGACGTACAAGGTTGTGTGTATCGGGGATCAGGTTTGGATGGCAGAGAACCTGAGATACCGTGGCAATATTCAGGAGATCACCGATAATGCCGCGTGGAAGTCCCTATGGAATGATGGTAACCCTATTGAAGAGCCGGCGTGGAGTTACTACAACAATGACCCGGCGAACGACAAGCTGTATGGCAAGCTCTACAACTGGCATGCGGTCCACAAAGGTGATCTTTGCCCCTCCGGCTGGCATGTACCGTCGAACGACGAATGGGGTGTCTTGATCAGCTTCCTGGGAGGGAAGACCAAAGCCGGGGGGAAAATGAAGAGCGCAGACGGATGGACCCCTCCGAACAGCCTGGCAACAAATAGTAGCGGGTTCACAGGCCTTCCAGGTGGCCTGCGTAGCATAAGTGACGGCACGTTCTTTGAAGTCGGTATGACCGCTGTATGGTGGAGTTCTACAGAAAAGACTGTAGACACTGATCAAGCATTTCATGTCCGACTAACGCACAGCCCTGGTTTCGTTGACCAAATGGACGGAAACAAGTTGACGGGCATGTCATGTCGATGTGTAAAGGACTGACGGTGCATGACCTGACCGACCTGCTTTCAGCACTGATCAACACTCCATCGTTCAGTCGGGACGAAGGTGCCACGGCAGACCTCCTTGAGCAGTGGCTGGTGCACCACGGTGTCCGCGTGCAGCGCTTTGGCAACAACATCGTCGCCGAGCACCACTCGAGTGTAGAGAACGCACCAACGCTACTGTTGAATTCGCATCACGACACGGTGCGTCCGGGCGAGGGATGGACCCATGATCCGTTCACACCGGTGGAGGAGGGTGGCCGCCTGTACGGCCTTGGCAGCAACGACGCCGGAGCCCCCTTGATGACGATGCTCGCTGCGTTCATGCACCTGCGTCAGTTCAAGGGTCTCAACCACAACCTGGTCTTTGCAGCTACGGCCGAAGAAGAAGTGAGTGGAACGAACGGTATGGCTTTACTGGCCCACGAGTTCTTCACGGGCGAGTCGCCGTGCTTTCCGAAGCTGGCGCTTGCGCTGGTAGGCGAACCCACACAGATGCAGATGGCAATCGCTGAAAAGGGGCTGATGGTGCTGGACTGCGTGGCGCATGGGCGCACCGGCCATGCCGCACGCAATGAAGGCAACAATGCCCTCTATGCGGCCATGCAGGACATCGAGTGGTTCCGCACCTATCATTTCGACAAGGAGTCACCGATGCTGGGCCCGGTCAAAATGACGGTCACCCAGATCACGGCCGGTGCACAGCACAACGTGGTGCCCGACCGGTGCACCTTTGTGGTGGATGTTCGCACCACGGATGCCTACACCAACGACGAGATCTTACGCGTGATCCGCGAGAACGTCAAGTGCGACGTAACGCCTCGTAGTACGCGCCTACAGCCGTCGTCGCTCTCAGCCGACCATCCGCTGGTGGCGATCGGACGCGAGATGGGGCTGACCTCTTATGGCAGCCCAACGCTCAGCGATCAGTCATTGCTGCCGCCGGGCGTACCGAGTATGAAGATCGGCCCGGGCGACTCGGCGCGATCGCACACACCGGATGAATACATCGAAATCCATGAACTGCGTGACGGGATCAGCACCCTGATCACGATGCTTGAAAGGTACCTGCGATGAAACTCTGGGAGAAAGGGGCTCCGGTCGACGCCCTCATGGAAGCCTTCACCGTTGGTGCCGACCGTGAGATGGACGTCCGCCTGGCCCGGTGGGACGTGGTGGGCTCCATCGCTCACGCCACGATGCTGGGTGAAGTAGGATTACTGACCAAAGGGGAATCCAAGGCCCTGGTAGAAGCCCTCAGCACGCTGCTGGACGAGATCGAGCGCGACGGCTTTGTGATCGAAAACGGTGTCGAGGACGTGCACTCGCAGGTGGAGAAGATTCTCACCGAACGCCTCGGAGACCTCGGTAAGAAGATCCATGTTGGCCGCAGCCGGAACGACCAGGTTGCCGTCGACCTCAAGCTCTTTCTACGTCACGAAACACGTCAGATCCGTGCGTCGGTTCTGGACCTCGTGGGTGTCTTGCTCGACCTTGCCGAGCAGCACCGGCATCTGCTGCTACCCGGCTACACGCACTATCAGGTGGCAATGCCATCCTCCTTTGGACTCTGGTTCGGCGGCTATGCCGAAGCACTTCTGGAGGACGTCCGCGTTCTGGACATGGCGATCGACGCCGCCAATGCCAATCCCCTCGGTAGTGCCGCCGGCTTCGGCACGTCGCTGCCGCTGGATCGGGAACTCACCACCCGTGCTCTCAACTTCGATCGCGTGCATGTAACGAGTACGTTCGCACAGATGTCGCGCGGCCGCACCGAGAAGCTCGTTGCCCTGGCCATTGCCCAGACCGCCTCCACACTAGCACGCTTTGCGATGGACGTGGTGCAGTACATGAGTCAGAACTATGGCTTCGTGTCGCTGCCCGAAGCCTTTACCACCGGCAGCAGCATCATGCCGCACAAGAAGAACCCCGACGTGTTCGAGGTGCTTCGCGCCCGCTGCAATCGTCTGCAGGCCCTGCCAACGGAGGTCTCGCTGGTGCTGGCCAACCTGCCGTCCGGCTACCATCGCGATCTCCAGTTCCTCAAGGACCGCATCATCCCCGCCATTGACGAGTTCAACCTGTGTCTTGCCGTTGCCGTGCACACCGTGCCGCAACTCCAACCCACCTCCGACATCATGGTGGACGAGAAGTACCGCTATGCGTTCAGTGTGGACCGCGTGAACGACTTGGTGAAAGGGGGCTTGCCCTTCCGCGATGCGTACAAGCAGGTAGCCGAAGAGATCGCGAACGGCGAGTTCAAAGCAGCGAGTAGCGAGCAGACGGCGACGAGTAGCGAGCAGCGAGCAGCGAGTAGCGAGCAAAAAGCA
>JANJTN010000197.1 GCA_024711065.1 bacterium | reverse complement strand
GCGATCGTGGTCAGTGGTCGGCATCCCCCTATGTTACCACTCTTCTCTCACGAGGAGCATTTCATGCGTGCTGGCGCCGTTCTGGTGGTGTTCGTACTAGCCTGGGGTCTTGCCTCGATCCGTATGCACGCCAACGACCAGGATTGGCCGCGCACCTACACCGCCAGCAGTGCTACGGTATCGGTGTATGCACCGGAGGTAGTGGCCGTGAAGGACATGCAGGTACAGGCTCGTGGGGCCTTTGCTCTGTCTTCTGCATCCGGCAGGATGGTGTTCGGTGCCGCATCTTTCAATGCCGTGTTCGAACCCGGCGAGGGCTCGGAACTTCGACTGAAGCAGATCGCGATCGAAGCGATCCGGCTGCCGGATTCGCTGATGCAGCACAAGGACACCGTGATCGCGTTGCTCCGAGAGGCGATCCTGTCGTGGGATCTACGAACAACGATGAGCGAGCTCCGGTCGATGGACAACGGGGCCGCGGCCTCAGGCATCGTGGCGACCGATCTGAAGAACGACCCACCGGCGATCATCATTCGCGAACGGCCTTCCCTGTTGGTGGTACTCGACGGCGAACCCTCGCTCAAGAAGGTCGAGAACACGCCGTATCAGTACGTTCAGAATACTGCCGTTCCGATCCTGTTCGATCCGTCTACCGGACGCTACTATCTGCCGAATGGAAAGGATTGGTACGCTACGCAGGATCTGAAGGGGGCTTGGCAGGCAACGACTCAGGTGCCGGCTGAGATCGCCAAGCTGGTCACGAACCAGGATAGCACGCAAGCGAGTACCGTAAAGGGACTGGACGTTGTGGTTGCGACCGTTCCAACAGAGCTGATCGCCTTCAACGGAGCTCCGGAGTGGAAGCCACTTGTGGGTACCGAACTGCTCTATGCGTCGAACACCGAAAGTAGCGTGTTCACCGAGGTGGCCACGGGTGCGATGTACGTCCTTCTGTCGGGACGGTGGTTCCGCGCGTCGTCGCTCCGTGGGCCGTGGACGTTCGTCCCGTCGGCAGATCTCCCCGCATCGTTCGCACAGATCCCCGAGGGCGGATCCAAAGCCGACGTTCGAGCAGCCGTTGCCGGCACCGTGGAAGCCGAAGAAGCCGTCTTGGATGCCTATACGCCCACGGTGGCCTCGGTCGACCGAGCCTCGGCAACCATCACGGTGGTCTACGATGGCGAGCCCTGGTTCACGAAGATCAGCGGCACGTCCATGGAGTATGCCGTGAATACCACCACGCCCGTGATCCGGGTAGATGGGCAGTACTACGCGGTAGAGAGTGGTGTATGGTATCGAAGTTCTTCAGCCAAGGGGCCATGGTCGGTGTCGGATCATCGGCCACCTTCGATCGACGAGATCCCCTCGTCTAGCCCGGTCTCGAATGTGAAATACGTCTACGTGTATAGTGCCACTCCGACCGTTGTGTACGTTGGGTACACACCAGGGTATTACGGCACCTACGTGTATGGACCCACCGTGGTGTATGGAACAGGTTGGTACTACAACCCATGGTATGGGGCGATGTACTATCCGCGCCCGGTAACGTACGGATTTCACGTGCACTACAACCCGTATCATGGCTGGAGCTACGGATTCTCGTACAGCTCGGGCTGGCTGCATGTGTCGGTGGGATATCGGCCGCCTTACTATCACCACTATCACCCGGCCTATTACCGTCCGCCGGCATACCATCACCCCGCCTATCGTCCGCCGGCGTATCGTCCACCGGCCAGCCGTCCACCGGCGGGATCACGCCCCCCTTCCGGATCTCTTCCGGCTCCGAATCGACCGATCAACACTACCGCTCCGGCCTCACGCCCGGCTTATCAGCCAACGGCGCGTCCGTCCACCTACGATCGACCGGCCACGTCATCACGGGTACCTTCAACCGCCGTTCAGCATCCTACTTCCGGATCACCGAACAGGTCGGCCTTCCGGCCGCAGTCTACAGGCTCAGCGCCACGTGCCACTCCGAGGGGCGGGGGTGGTAGGCGCCGGTAGCGAACGTACGGCGCGTGGCTGTTAGAGAGTGGCTTCTGCCGTGACCCGTGCCACAAGGTCGAAGTGGATCGCGATGTCGTCGCGTACCTTGATCAGGCCGAGCAGTGCCGTTGGCGGGTCCACGCCAAAGTCGGTCATCTTGATCCAGTGCACCGCCTGAAAGCGGAATTTATTCTCGGCGATCTGGACGGCCTTGGCTTTGATGTAGACCTTGCGTGCCTGTCCGGCGATCGTAAGCGAAGCCTTGACCACAATGTCGGATCCTGTTGTACCGATCGAGCCCGTAGACAGGCTCGCCTCGTGCATCTGGATCTCGATGTACGGGAAGTCCTCCGCATCCAGGGCATCGCAGAGGTCGGCATTCATCTTGCTGTTGTCGCAATCCAATGCATCCACGCGAATGCGCAGTTTGGCGTCGCGGAAGTCGACCCTGTTCGTCATCCCGTCCACACTCAGACGAACGGTCTGTTCACTGAACGACTGGGTGGAGAAACACTCGAACGAGTTGACGTTGGTGGTTCCGCGGATCGACAGGTGACTCTCTTTCTCGATCGTGTACTTCAGACCGAGCAAAGCGGGGCCAGGCCCAGCGCCGAAGAGGGTCACGGCGCTCAAGACAACAAGCCAGCCGATGGTAACGAGAGGTCTCATAGATCGTCCAAACTTACGGACTCACAGCGCCCGTTCCTGTGACGAATGTCATACATGGAAAAAGGGGGCCCGCGCTGCTGCACGAGCCCCCTTTAGGGGATCCATATCGGCTTCGATTAGAAGCCAACTACGGCTTCGATCACCAGGCCGCTGAACTTCATAGCGTCAAACTGCGACATGGCAGCGTAGTCGTTATAGTCCTGCATCACGTATTCGCCTTTGAGCAGTACGGACGGCAGCACGAACCAGCCGGCACCGATAGCGATCCGGTTGATCGTTTGCGTCGTGTATTCGCCGGCATCGTCACGCAGGCCCGTTTCCACACCAACCGTGTTGTAGCGGAAGCCAACAAAGGCATCCTCGGACCGGCCAATGCGGTAGATCAGGTCCACAGCCATCTGGTTGAACGAACGATCGTCAATGGCATCCGTCTTCTCGACGTTATTGCCGCTACCCATTTCATAGGTACCGAACAGCTCTACACTACCGGCATTACCGATCATGTAATCGAGGAACAGGTTGAATTGGAAAAGCGTGAGGTGGTCGGAGAAGTTCGGGTTCACGCGTCCTGACCAAGCAGCGCTGGTAAGGTTGGCGCCGGCTTTCTCCGTCACACCGTAATAGTGCGAACCGGTACGATCACCTTGGAGGAGCGTGTTCCGCGGAGACTTGCTTTGGGAGTACATCGAGCCCGTCAGACGGAAGCGCAGGTCGCCGAACACATTGTCGTAGCCAAGCTTGGCATAGATAGCGGGAGTTGCGTCAGACACCGTATCCGGCAGATCGGCGATGTTGCCCTTGATCTCGCCGTTGGTTACGCCTACCACGGCCAGAATACCGCTGGATTGGAAGGCAATGTCGCCACCGATCTCGGTGGTGAAGGCATCTACGATATAGTTCTCAACGAACGGGTTGTACAGAGACGAACCACCGTCGGAGCGACGGAAGTGGGCGTCGCCATAGTTCACTTCCATATGGCCCACGCGAATCGTGAGATACTTCATGATCTCATCCAGGAATGCCGCGTTGAGGAAGCTCAGGTCGTCGAACTGGATGTAGCCGCCCTTGACCCACGTTTCGGTGTGGTGGCGCGATGAGAGATACAGGGTCAGGTTCAACCGCACGCCACGGGCCAGTTGAGCGTCGATATTCAAGTTTGCCGAAGCATTGTTGAAGCCGGCCGACATGTCGTACAGGTCGTTCGGATTGCCAAGAGCCGTTCCGGGCTCGCCGAGATAGTTCTCGTGGCTCAGCGCTTGGTAGCTCTGGGTGAAACCACCGCCGATGCGGACGCCAAGGCCGTTATAGGCGGCGCCGGAGTCTTTTGTGGTCTCAAAGACGTTCACGCCGGACTGGTCGTAGGCACGCCAGTACTGGATCGGCGACATAAAGCCTTGCGCCATGGCGTAGGTCGACATCAACACGACCGCAATGCCTAAAGCGAGAATGCGAGTAGCAGCTTTCATGATACATCCCCTAAAAAGAATGGAGTGATTGTGATTGTTGATCGGTGTGTGATCATCCTTTTTTGACCGTTAGCGTAAAAGCCACGGTCACATCGTCGCCTGCCTTGATCATGCCCATCATGGCTGTTGGGATCTCCATGCCATACTGGGTCATCGTCAGTTTCTGCGAGCCCTTGAACACCACGTCGCCATTGCCTTGCACTTCGGCAGTCACGATCATGGCAACGTTGCTCTTCTTCTGTCCGGCGATCGTCATGTCGCCCATGGCCTTGATCTTGAAGACGTTGCCCGATTTCGTGATCGAGGCGACCTTGGTCAGGTTGAACGTGATCGTCTTGTGGCCCTGATCGGTCTTCAGCGCCTCGTAGATCTTCTCGTCCATGTCCTCGCCCTTTTCGCTCTTGATCGAGAGCACGTCGGCCTGGACCCACATGGCCTTGACCTCGGTAAGGGCACCTTCGGCAACCGTCAGGTCTGCCGAGGCTTTGACCTTGCCAACGGGAGCGGTCCAGTCGTGCAGGGTCGAAGTCCCGCTGATCTTCATATCGCAGGACTTTTCGGAATACTTGTCTCCAGCTCTAACACCAGCAGCCGTCAGGGCCAAGAGAACAACGATGAGTGTGGTGATACGGGTCATTTCAGCGATCCTTCCTTGAAATCGGGTGCAACCTACGGGACGGGATTTCGGCCACATATGACTTTTATCATGTGGCCTTTTTCGACCTTTGTGACGTGATACGTTGCCTCATCTTCGTGCTGTTGATCCTGAGCCCCCTCCCGAGCCTGGCCCAGACCAAACATCAATTCTGGACGGAGGCCGACGTGTACGCGTGGCTAACCCGCAACCTTCGCCTGCTGGGCATGGTGCAAACCGTCCGAGACCAGTACAACGGAGAACTGGATCTGTACGCCGGGGGTTTTGTGGACGTCGGCCTGAAGCCGATCCTAAGGGAGCGATTGGATCAGATCGATTGGGACGCCACGCCAATGGACTACCTGCGACTGCGATTCGGCGTTGCCTACCTGACGCCGGTGAATCTGGAAGGGGCCTCACACGAGCTGCGTCTGATCGCCGATCTCACGCCACGGTTTCGAACCGTGGAGAACATCCTGGTCGCTGTGCGCAATCGCACGGAGTTCCGATTCGTGGATGGCGAATACTCGTTTCGATACCGACCTCGTCTGTGGATCGAGCGCTCATGGTTCGACGTCGCCGGCATGACGGTCACACCCTACATTGCGGTCGAAGCCTTTTACGACAGTAGGATGTCGGCTTTTACACGGCAACGCAGTCTGATCGGTTCGGCCGTGGCCCTTACGCACTGGTTTGCGCCGGAGCTGCGACTTGTGTACCAACGAGACTGGGTGGGCGACGGCGAAACCCTGTTGGCGGTAGACCTGGTGCTCGCG